>NZ_JBHSOW010000058.1:0-118577 GCF_042656405.1 Paenibacillus solisilvae
CGCGACATGGGCGGACAATCTGCCGTTATTTGCAGCGAAACGGATGAAAAAACGAAAAGTTTGGCTGATATCGTTTGGGCCATGCCCGACACATTGCCGGGTGATGAATGTCTGACTCCGCTGCTATACCAGATTCCATTGCAAATTTTTTCATACTCTTACGCACAAGCGGTAGGTGCGGTCATGTTGGGATTTGACGATAAAGCCAGAATGGAAGTAAATTTCAGACAAATCTTTGGCAGCTCGATCATCGCTTAAGGAGGGTTTCAAATGGTTGAACATTTCCAAGTTGCTATCATCGGTCATCTGACGGTGGATGACATCGTACTGCCCAATGGCAATACAAAGATTGGATCTCCGGGAGGGAATGTTCTCTACGCTGCTTTGGGAGCAAAAGCCTGGGGTGTCAACCCATTCGTCATCACATGCCAAGGGAGAGATTATCCTTTGGAAACGATGGACACGTTGATTGGTGCGGGAATTGATACGAGCCATATCATTCCTTTAAATGTTTCGTCTGTCCGACAGTGGGCTTTATATGATGTGAACGGCGGCAGAAAATATGTCCTCATCAACAAGGAAAGCAACTACCTAGACATATCGCCCCGTCCCCACATGATTCCCGATCAATCGATGGATAATATTCAGTTTGCACATATCGCCCCAATGCCTGCGATAATACAAGAGGAATGGGTTGAGTGGTTAACGTCCCGGGGGGTCCGATACATTTCTCTGGATCCGCATGAGGATTACATGTCGGATGATCTTCTATGGAAAAGAATACTGCCGCAGTTGACGATTTTTATGCCGTCAACTGTAGAGGTCGAGGCCATGTCTGGGGATTGTTTAGATACGTTGAAAGCAGCTCGACGAATTGCTCAAATGGGTCCCAGAATTGTGGTGATCAAGCAAGGGGCTCATGGCAGCCTAGTGTACGAAAGGGATACTGACTCTGCCACGTATATTTCTCCCATTACGGCCGCGGAAGTGGATCCGACCGGTTGCGGTGATTCCTATTGCGGAGGATTTTTAGCCGGAATGGTGTCTGGCGGTGACCCTGTTTTTGCGGCAAAATGGGGAAGTGTTTCTGCTTCATTTGTGCTTGAAGGGTATGGGCCATCTGCTGCTTATGAGGTTAGTCGCTCATTCGCTGAAGAACGATATAAGAATTATGAAGATATTACTTTATAGTAGGGGATGTTTATCATTAATAATTGGTATAAGTCTAAACCGTTAATTGGAATGATTGGATGTCCACCGCTGCCGGGTTCGGGCGCGTACACAGGTATGGAAAGGGAGAAATACATCGATTGTGTTCTTCAAGAAGCCCGTACGTTACAAGAAGGCGGCTTTGATGGAATGATGCTGCAAAATATCGGTGACCTTCCCGTCTCTAAAGAGGCAAGTGCTGAAACGATCGCCTGGATGTCTTCACTTGGGGCATTGATAAGGTCGGAAGTCAATATTCCGTTCGGAATCAGCCTTTTAGAGGACGATCCTGAACCAATTCTTGCGGTAGCCCACGCTGTTGGTGCTCAATTTGTCAGATTAAAAGTTTATGTTGGAGCGATGGTAGGACCTGACGGAATCGTGGAAGGTGTAGCCGCTCGTGTCCAACGTTACAGAAGAGCTCTTATGGCTCAGCATATTACGGTGTTTGCGGATGTTTTTGATCGAACCAGAATGCCTCTTGGTAATTTTACATTGGAAGAAATGGCGCATGAAGCTGTTTGGTTTGGGAAAGCGGAAGGTTTGGTCATTACTGGCCGAAATCTGCTTCAAAGCTTTGAATTTCACGAACGGGTAAAAACCGTGACTGATGTGCCGATCTGGATTGGCGGCGGAGTTGATGTGGACAACATCGAGCAGGTTATGGAAAAAACAGATGGTATGATTATCGGAACTTCTATCAAAAAAGGCGGCAAATTATTAGAAATGATTGATCTCGAGCGCGTAAAAAGGTTAGCGGATCTCAAGAGAAAGTTTAGTGTTTAGTAGGAAACGAGGCTTCGTGAATCCGAAAAGACGCAGCCTGTAGTAAAAGGCTGCGTCTATTTTATTATTGAAAAATCTTGATATATTTATGTGTACGTGTATGATATGAAAGAATGAAATCTTTGAGATGAGAGGATTTTTTATGTTGGAACCAATTAATAAGAACTATCGGATGTTTGAACAAATCATAACACGTATACATAACTATATCGTAACTAACCATTTACAGCCCGGAGATAAATTAATGACAGAAAGGGAAATGGCCGAATTGCTGCAGGTCAGCCGTTCATCGGTAAGAGAGGCGCTGAGAGTGCTAGAAATGATCGACTGTATACAGTCGAAACCGGGTGAAGGTACGATTCTAAAAAGTCCGGACCTTTCCAAAATGATAACAAGATTTCTTCCTTTCTTCTCCATCACGCCTGTGGCGGCAGTGGAATTCTTGGAGACTAGAAGAATCCTGGAAGGGGGAATTGCTAAACTGGCCGCTCAGAGACGTACTAGAAAAGATCTAAACCTGATGAAACAGTCTCTGGATTTGATGAATACTACTAGCGAATTAGAAGTTCAGACACAAGCGGACCTCAATTTCCATTTTTATATGGCGAATGCAGCTAAAAATAAAACGCTGTCTGATTTTCTCTTTGTCGTTTCGGATAACCTACGGCAAAATTTATATACGAATCGGCTTCGGTTCTATTCAATACCGGGGGTTTACAAAGAATTAAGTGAACAACATATGTCAATTTATCAAGCAATTAAAGACCAGGATCCGGAACGAGCACAGCGGGAACTGGAAAGCAAACTGGATTATACCATTGATGTTTTGAAAAAGGTTACAGAATCGGGACGTTGGCTTTAAGTAATATAACATAGGCCAAACGAACAGACAATTGTTCTTGCAGCTAGGAGGTGGTCTGTTGAAACAAATAATATGTATCTTTTCTGGCATCCTTGTGTTTTCTTTTGGGAATTTGCTTTTTGCGATTCCTAACCATATAACACCGGGAGGAATTACTGGATTAAGTAATGTATTTTATTATGCGCACGGTATGAACATCGGCTTATCTCTTTTTCTGCTAAATCTGCCGATATTTATTATTGCATGGCTAATATACAGAAAGCTAGTATACAGATCACTCCTAAGCATGTTCTTATGTTCAGTTCTTACTGGTGTTTTTCAAAGTATTGTTGTGCCGTGGGGCATTCATAACATCGTCATTGGATGTTTATTCGGTGGTACTCTTATGGGATTAGGACTCGGCATTATTGGCATTTCCGATTCAAGCCTAGGAGGTGGTACTCTAGTCGGTAAGTTATTGCAGCTTAAATATGGCTTTTCGTTTAGTTTAACCACTTTACTCTTTGATTCGCTCGTATATCCGATTTCTTTTTTTGTAATTGGCGCGAAGGAAACTTTTTTTTCCCTTCTTTTATCCATTTTCAGTGCATCAGGTATACGTTTGGTTTCTTGGGCATTAGCTAAAGCGAAGAGAAGAAAGGTTACGGAGAATGCGATAGGAGAGCTTGATATCCTAAGCCACAGTGACTGATGACCGGACCCGGTGATTTGAATAGTAACTAAGACAAGTTAAACAAAAATTACAATATATTAAGTTGGAAGAAGCCGCATACGGGTAGACGCAATATAATTTATCAATTAGGAGAAATGAATTCATGACTTGGCTAAAAGATATTATTGGAACGGAAAAAGCGATTATTGCAATGTGTCATTTTTTACCCCTTCCCGGGGATCCGTATTACGATAAAGAGAAAGGTATGGAATATGTAATAGAGATGGCCCGAAAAGATTTGCTGGCACTACAAGAAGGTGGAGTCGATGCCGTGTTATTTTCAAACGAATTCAGCCTTCCCTATTTAACGGATGTTAAAACCGAAACCGTGGCGGCTATGGCTCGAATTATCGGCGAGCTCATGTCGGATATCAAGGTTCCTTTTGGTGTTAATGTGTTGTGGGACGCAAAAAAATCACTGGACTTGGCTGCGGCCACCGGTGCCAAATTTGTGCGCGAAATTTTTAGCGGAGTTTACGCAAGCGATTTCGGATTGTGGAATACAAACGTCGGGGAGACCATCCGTCACCAACATCGAATCGGCGCAGGCAACGTTAAACTTATTTACAACATTGTCCCTGAGGCTGCCAGTTACCTAGCAGATCGTTCTATTGAAAGCATTGCAAAATCAACGGTTTTCAACAATCGCCCGGATGCGCTTTGCGTATCAGGGCTTACTGCAGGGTCCATAACGGATTCGCAAATTTTGAAGCTTGTTAAGAACACAGTTCCGGATACTGTGGTGCTGGCCAACACGGGCGTCAGATTGGAAAACCTTGAAGAACAGCTCTCCATCACCGATGGAGCCGTGGTTGGGACAACTTTCAAATATGAAGGCAAATTTGAAAACCATGTCGATATCAACCGTGTAAAAGCTTTTATGGATAAGGTAAAATCGTTCCGAAAACCATTGATTACAGTTTAATGCAAGGATGGACCACAAAGTCCAAAGGATACAGTTGGTGAAATATCTCAAGTAATGATTATAGATTTGAAATTAGAATAATAAACAGCCTATAATGAGCCCGATTATTTGTTAATTTGGTTCATTATTGGCTTTTTTGTTTATGAAAGATTTTATTTAAATCGGTAAACGCTTTCATTTAGAGGTGTTTAAAAGGAGGGGTCAAAAAATTTATACGACGAAAGAAATGTTCGGGTGTTAGACTGCGATGCAGAATGATGCATGGAAACCGGAATATAAATATTTAAAATGGAGGTTCGATCCGGCGCAGCCAGCCAGGCTTGGTGCTGACCCAGCACTCCGCTTGACGTGTTCGATTCTGACACGCGAAGGAATATATTCATTGCCCGAAGGACGTCGATTCGCCATCATGAGACAAGAGGGGATGAGGGAATGATCGAATGTTATCATAGTTACATTGACGGCAAATGGGTCCAAGCGGAAAGGAACTTTGCTGTGAAGAACCCGGCGACGGGCGAGATTATTGCCGAGGTAGATCAATGCGACGAAGAGCATATCGAACAAGCGGTCGCAGCGGCGCGAAGAGCTTATTCGGAATGGAACGCCCTGGGACCGGCAGGCCGGTCGGAACTTCTGCTCAAATGGTCAGAGATTTTGAAAGAACGCGCCGACGAATTTGCGAGACTGGAGACGTCGCAGACCGGGAAACCGATCATTATGACAGAGACGTTCGACATCCCCTTTTCCATTGATAATTTGCGGTTTTTCGGAGCCGCCGCCCGAATCATGCCAGGGATGGCGACGGCGGAGTACGTCCCTGGGCATCAAAGCTCGATACGCCGGGAACCGCTTGGCGTGGTGGGCTTGATCTCGCCTTGGAACTACCCGATGAACATGGCCGTATGGAAGCTGGGTCCTTCGCTGGCTGCGGGCAATACCGTCATCATCAAGCCGGCCAGCCTGACCCCGCTGACCACCATCGAGATGGCGAGAGCAGCACACGAGGCCGGTATTCCGCCAGGCGTGCTGAACGTGGTCACGGGACCGGGAAGCGTTATCGGAGAAGCGCTTGTAAAACATCCTGACGTGCGCATGATATCCATCACCGGGGATACGCAGACTGGCAAGAGAATCATGGTCCAGGCTGCCTCCACGGTGAAGAAGCTGCATTTGGAGCTGGGCGGTAAAGCGCCATTCGTGGTATTTGCGGACGCGGATATGGACGCAGCGATCCAAGGAGCGGCTATGGGCGGATTCATCAATTCTGGTCAGGATTGCACGGCGGCCACGCGGTTGTACGTGGAATCTTCCATCTATGAGGAGTTTTTGTCAAAGTTGGCCGAGCGCGTGACACGGATTCGCGTGGGGCTCCCGATGGACCCGGGCACGGAAATGGGTTCTTTGATCTCGCATGAACATCGTGATAGGGTGGATGGATTCGTGCAGCGGGCTATCCTCACTGGAGCGAAGGTGGCAGTCGGCGGCTGCCGGCCAGATGCGCCCGAGCTGGCTGACGGAGCCTATTATATGCCGACAGTAGTCTACGATGTGAAACAAGATTCGGAGATCGTTCAGGAGGAAATATTCGGACCGGTATTGGTCGTGCTTCCTTTCGAAGGCGAGGAGGAGGCGCTTAGGCTGGCAAACGACACGATCTACGGACTTGCTTCGTCGGTTTGGACGAGGGACGTGTTCAAGGCGAACCGAATGTCTGCGGGCATTCAAGCCGGTACGGTATGGATCAACGATCATATCACCATCGTCTCGGAAATGCCGCACGGTGGCTTCAAGCAGAGCGGCTTCGGCAAAGATATGTCGCTTTACGCATTAGAAGACTATACGCAAATCAAGCACGTGATGGCCGATCTGACCGGCCGGGTCTATAAAGACTGGCATTATATGAAGTGATGTTTGCTAGCCTAGACCCGCCGCAGCTTCCAAAATATTATAGGTCGATGGGGTTGTCATGGAGCCACAAATTTCGGATTTTCCGTCAAGTGGACAATGAAAAAGCTTAATTATGATGCGGCCGTTTTCCGGTATTCAACCGGGGAACGGTCGCTTAGTCTTTTCTGGAACCTGCTGTAATTGTAAAATTCAGTTACCGGCGAACAAGGAACCACAACCAATTAATTCAAGAGGGTTCTAATAGAAGTCCTTACTCATCCAGAAGAGCTGTCCAAGAGTAGTTTTAACTACTGTGGAGCAGTTCTTCTTTTTCGCTGTTTTCTGGTATCATGTCGAATACTTCACTAATCTTGAAATTGCGATGTAGGTTATAAATGACTATCCATAGACAGGGTCTATGGCCTATGTCAAATATATTAATTACTTGAATGGGGTGATTTCGTATTATAGTGGAACTACGAATTAATACCACATTAAATTTATTCGTAACTGGGAGGAGTAACCATGAGACACTATTATAGTTCTAATAAAGCTCATATTTTCTGGGATGAAGTGGTAGAATCCGTTGTGATTAGCTGGAATTCCTTTGCCAATGGGAACGAGTTCCGCGAACCTTTAGATAAAATGATTGAATTGGCAGTCATAAAGAAGGCTAAAAAAGCCTTATTTGATAGCAGTCACATATTGGTCTTAGCAGAAGACACGAAATGGTTGTCTGAACAGTGGCTTCCAAGACTCTTGAATGCCGGCATTAAATATACGGCGACTGTTAATCCAACGAGATCAGATACAAACAGCGGCATTAAGAATACAACTACCGGAAAAGATACAACAAAATTGCTTCACCATGAATTTATGGATATACAAAAAGCAGTAGCATGGTTATCGGGAATAGCAGCGTGAAATTCATTATACATTAGCGTCACGAAAGGTGGAGAAGATTTTGGAGCGAGAGTTAGCATTAGAGATTGTACGCGTAACGGAAAAGGCCGCATTGGAATCCGCGCCTTGGATAGGCAGAGGAGATAAGGTCAACGCAGACGAAGCTGCTACTTCAGCGATGCGGAAGATGTTTGACTCCGTATCGATTAAGGGAACAGTCGTGATCGGAGAAGGGGAAATGGACGAGGCACCGATGTTGTATATCGGCGAAAAGTTAGGCATTCAACAGGGACAGGAAGTTGATGTAGCGGTTGATCCATTGGAAGGGACTACGCTGGTTTCAAGCGGTTTGGGCAATGCCTTGTCCGTCATCGCGATAGCCAAAAAAGGCAATTTGCTGCATGCCCCTGATATGTACATGGAGAAGCTTGCCGTTGGTCCTGCTTTAGCAGGAAGGCTTAATGTACTCGACCCCATTGAGGTAACGTTATCTAAAGCTGCGGAGGTTTTGCAGAAGAAAGTTTCCGAATTAAGCGTCATGGTGCTTGAACGAGAAAGACATCAGCCATTGATTCAAGCTTTACGGGATAGCGGTGTGAGAATTAAGCTTCTTTCGGACGGTGATGTCGCGGGCGCCATTGCTCCCGCGCTGTCGGAAACGGGGATTGATTTATATCTTGGCTCGGGAGGTGCGCCTGAGGGCGTATTGGCAGCTGCAGCCTTGAAATGCTTAGGCGGTGAATTTCAAGGCAGATTAATGCCGGAAAATCCAGCCCAATTTGATCGATGCGTCGCCATGGGGCTTGATAATCCGCTTAAAGTGTTATCCATGGAAGACTTAGTGGGAAACGATGACGTGATCTTTGCCGCGACCGGCGTGACTAACGGAGAATTTCTGGGAGGCGTGAGATATCTGTCTAACCAACAAGCGGAGACGCATTCCGTGGTCATGCGCGCCCAAACCAGAACGATTCGTTTTATTAAAACCATCCATTATCTGCCGATGTTCACGAAAAACAATTTGGCTTGATAATAATGTATAATCAGGGCTTTTAATAGACCTTGGATACGATGATCCTATTGGGAGGGCTGCCGCTTAGAAGTCTTAATGTGATTTTAATTACCTATAATTATAAAAAGGGACTCCGATAATTTGGAGTCCTTATATTGTATCTTGAGAGAAGAATTCATATTGTTAAAAAATCGTAGTGCTCTTTTGTGAATGGCCGGTGGCGTTATCGTCCTGCTTTGAAATAGTTTTGACGGTATTCCTTCGGCGTCATCCGGTAGCTGCGCTGGAACAGCTTCGTGAAATATTTTACGTCGGTGTAGCCAATTTGTTGGCTGATTTCATACTGCTTCAATTCCGCATTTTTCAACAGTTCACATGCTTTTTCCATTCTCAGCTGCGTTAAGTATGAAACGAAGGTTTCACCCGTAATTTGTTTGAAGATTTGTCCAAAATAATGCGGCGTCAAAAAATGCCGATTGGCGACATCGTTTAATGTAATGGTCGTATTCAAGTTACCCTTGATAAAAACAATGGCGAGATCAACTAACTTTTCGTGATATGTTTTCGGAATCTCCCGCTCGTTTGCCATGGCGACAACGGGTTCCTCTGTTTTGGACAGTTCCCTCGTTTCGTCAAGAATCTCATCAACAATGCCAAACAGCTCATCCGTATCGATCGGCTTGAGCACATACCCTTTCGCTTTATATTTCAACGCAAAACGGGCATAGTGGAACTGTTCATGCCCACTGATTAAAATGACGGAAACCTTCGGATTACACACATAAATCGATTGCAGCAGCTCGAGTCCGTCCATATCGGGCATTTGAATATCGGTGATGACGATATCAATAGTGTGGCGATCCATCCATTCCAGCGCCTGTTTGCCGTTCGATGCGGTGCCAATGACGTGGATTTGTTTGTCGTTCCATTCGTCCAAACTGCTTAAACTGGTAGCGACCAGCCTTTCATCATCCACAATAAGTAAATTCCTGAAGTGACTCATTCGGATTCAGCCTCCTTGGCAGCAGTAATTGTACTGTCGTTCCCGCATTCGTGGAACTGTCGATTGTAATACCGTAGGGCGATCCATAGTACATGCGGATACGCGATTGGACATTGTACAATCCGACTTTATTCCAGTATTTAGTCAACATTTCAGCGTGCTCGAGCTGTTGACGAATTTGCTCCAGAATGGTTTGAGGAATGCCGACTCCGTTATCTTTAACCGTAATGAGCAGATCGTCGTCCTGCGTACTTCCCGTTATTTCTATAATCCCTTGATTTCCCCCGGCTTCAAAACCATGAATGATGGCGTTCTCCACAATAGGCTGCAGAATCCATTTGATCGTATACAGGTTAAGCAAACGTTCGTCAAACTGAATCGAGAAATGAAACTCGTTTTCCTTCATTCTCAGTTTGTTGATATGCAGATAATATTCGGTATATTTGATTTCATTTTCGATAGGCACAAATTCATGAAACGACGAGATGCTGAAGCGGAGCAGCTTACCCAATAAGACGATCTGTTTGCTGATCTCATGTTGTTTATTGGATCTGGCGAGGGCATTAATGGATTCAAGCGCGTTGTATAAGAAATGGGGTTTGATTTGCGCCTGCAATGCGGAAATTTCCGCAGATCTTTTTTCCCGTTCCCGCGTATATAAGGTTTCGATCAAATTTTGGATATGACGGATCATCCGGTTAAAGCCCAGTCCAAGCTGGCCAATCTCATCCTTGGATATAACGGAAGCCCGCGGGTTCAAATCCCCGTTTTCGACCTGCCTCATCAATCGAAGCAGTTTCATAATGGGATGCGTAATACGGTACGAAAGATACATGGAGGCAAGCAGACATATCAATGTGCTAACCAGCAGAAGAACGAAAATAATCCGCCGGTATATCGTAATGCTGGAATACAGCTTCTCCTGCGAGAAATACGATACGTTGGTCCAGCCGGTTAACGGATCGGTTTTATAAAACATCCTATAATATTGACCGTCGGTCAATTCAATCATGTCTGGCTTTCCGGGATATTGCCCGGTGTACAGCTCCGAAAGCGCTGTACTTTTCTGAGGATATAAGACTTTGCCTTTGTGGTCCAAGATCAATGTACCCGAACCGTTATCGTTCTTCCCGCCAAACAATGAATCCAGAACATCGACTGGAACATCGATAATCAGAATGCCCTGAGAATTGGCTGTCGGGTTCCAAAATCGTTGTACGAACGAAAAGACCATTTTCCCGCCGTCTCTTAAAGCATAGCCGCGTGTATGGGGAGATGTAATAAAAGGCTTGTCTCCTATTTTCAACTCGTCGGGCATCCATTCGTAGGCAAGAAAATCCCGTTCGCCCCTGTTCAACGAATATCCGTAAAAATAAACGAGATTATGGCTGTTGATCAAAGTGATTCCCACATTTTCCGGTCGGATCGTCTGCAGCCCGTCCACAATCGGATCCAACTTCATAAAGGACTGATAATACTTTTCATCGATCTCCTGGATGCCGAGAAAATTGGAAAACAGGAGATTAGTTTGGATAATATGCTCCATCCGCTGCAGATCGTCAAAAAATCGATTTAACGTATTGAGCTTTTGTTCCATCTCGTTTTCCGCATGAATATCAAGCTCCATATTAATCGCTTTGCTCGAATGTCTGTAGCTTAACCAACCCGTTAACAGTAGTGGAATGATGGAGACCAAAACAAAGGATACAAGCAGTTTGGAAAATAAGATATTGCTCCTCATCGCAAATCCCCTTACACATTTTTTAGCTGAAAATCCGATCTTTATCAGTAAATGTGAGAATTGTGTTAAATATAGTTACAAAGAGAAAGTGAATGTATTGAAAATATATTTCAACCCTTTTCAATTGTCAAATTTAATTTCTGCAAAAAAACGCCTAATATGACCGTTTCGACCTTTTGTCCACCTTTTACCCCTTTTTGTCCCATTGGCGAAAGGTGTCATACAGGATAACATTTAACTATCAACGTTGATACATTTATGACAGCTAAAGTAACATTATGTTTTGGTGATTTCAATTCATGGGAGGTTCCAGGCTATGAGGTCAATCTCAAAAGTGAACATGTGGGTCTGTATCTCGATGCTTCTTGCGCTTGCCGTTACAGGCTGCTCCGCACCTACAGCCTCAAGTGGCGGCGGGCAAGCGGCCGCACTGGCAGCCAATGCTGCAGGATTGAAGTCCGGAGGGAATGGCGAGCCTCAAATGCTCTCTGTCCTAATTAAACCATTCGCCAACGATGTGGAAAAGGCGCATTGGAACACGATCGTCAAAGCTTTCGAAGACAAGAACAAAGACATTAAGGTGCAATTTGCTACCGGCGACGTTTCTGTGGAGTCAGGAAAACTGACGACGATGCTTAATTCCGGTGTAACGCCTCCTGACACGATTATGATCAACGCGGGACCTGCCCGGGTCGGCGTATTGTCCAAAGCGAACCTGATTATCCCAATGGACGATATTTACAAGAAATATAACTGGCAGGACAAGCTGAACCCTTTTGCCTACAACTTGGTCAGTTTCAGCGGGAAAATTTACGAACTGCCGCATGGGATCGATTACAATTCTATCGGTTTTAACAAAGATATTTTCCAAAAGGTTGGAGCTAAATTACCGACAACGCCGGAAGAATTTTATACCTCAATGGATCAAATGAAGAAGGCCGGATACGTCCCGATAGCGCTTGGCACCCGTGTCGGTTTCGGAATTTCGGGATTGTACGGTCAAATGCTTGAAGCGGTTGCCGGAACGGAGGCAGTCGAAGGTCTCTTTTTCGGAGATAGCAAATGGACCGATCCTCCGTTTCTCAAAACGACTGAGCTGTTGAAGGAATGGGCGGATAAGGGCGTTATTACCAAGGAAGCGGTCTCTCTTTCATTCGACGATCAAAAGGCTATATTTATCCAAAAGAAAGCCACAATGACGCAAGTCTCCAACTACCATATCGGTGATTTTATCGCCGCAAATGTGCTTGATACCGTTGGGATAACGCCGTTTCCGGTGTTCACTCCGGGGCTGCAGCCAAAGCCGACAGGCGGAATAGGTTTTTCATGGGTCATCCCGGTCGGAGCCAAACATAAAGATTTAGCAGAAAAATGGTTGAATTTTATCGTTGACGATTACACGGATATCAGCTATAAGGATCCGAACTACAATAACATTCCGGCGACGAAAAGAGCGCTTGAAATTACGCCGGCGGGACCGATTTTGGCTGAAATGGTAAAAGGCATCAAGCAGGGTGTCGGTTATCATCCGACACTTTTCATAGGACCTGAAGCTAAGAATGCTTTTCTGCAAAATCTGCCGGGTGTCATTACTGGGCTTGTGACGCCTCAGCAGGCGATGGAAAATATTCAGGCGGGCAAAATGAAAGATATCGAGGCAGGTTATAAGTTGAAAAAATAATGAAATTCAGCTGATCATCCGCAGCAGAACAGGAGGGAGAAAAAAATATGAACAAAACACGAAAGATACGAAATGGGCTTGTCGTTTTCTCCTTCTTGTCTCCGGCTGTACTGCTCTATGGGTTGTTTATGATCTATCCGATCGGGGAAGCGGTCAGGCTTAGTCTCTTTGATTGGAACGGTGCGGCCACGTCAATGAATTTCATCGGACTCGATAATTACATCATGACGATGAAGGATCCGTTTTTCGTCAAATCGCTGCAGCATAATGTCGTATGGCTTGGTCTGGATCTGGTCTTACTGGTCGTTCCCGTGCTCGTGCTTGCCGTCATGATCGGAAAAGTGAGAAAAGGAATGCTGTTTTTCCGAGCGGGTTATTATTTGCCCGCCGTCCTTTCCCTTCCTGTCGTCAGCGTACTGTGGGGAAAAATTTACGATCCTTTCATTGGCCCCATCAATCTTTTCCTGCGAACAATCGGTTTGGGACAATTCGCATTGAATTGGTTGGGCGACTCGTGGTTAGTGCTTCCGGCGATTATTGTGGCAGGAGCTTGGAGTTCATACGGCTTGTTTATGATTTTGTTTTTGGCGGGATTGCAAAATATCGACTATGCGTTATATGAGTCGGCTGAAATCGACGGGGCGGGTCCTGCCGTGAAATTTTGGCACATCACCATTCCTTCCCTGCGAAACACCATGAATCTCATCATTAGTCTCGTCATCATATACGGATTCAAAAGCTTTGCATTGGTCTGGATCATGACGCAGGGGGGACCTTATTACTCAAGCGAGCTTGTGGCCTCTTATGTATATAAAGCAGCGTTTATCATGAATAAAGTCAGCTACGGTTCCGCCGGCAGCATCATACTTGCCTTGATAGTCGTCGTTTTGACGATTTTGTTCAACTCGAAACGGGATAAGGGGGCTGCGTAGCATGCCGATACGGAGAATGGGAACGCAAGGAATGCTCTGGACAGTACTGTTCATTATTCTGCTTATCGTTGTTGCGCCAATCCTTTGGGTATTACTCGGCAGCTTCAAAACGAATACGGAAATCTTCGGAAATCCGTTTTCACTGCCCTCCTCATGGAATTGGGACAATTTATACAGCGCTTGGAATCTCGCCAATTTTAAAACATTTATCTGGAACAGCGCGGTTACTACCTCCAGCGGGATGCTGATCGTTCTGCTTGTTGCCTGTCCGGCCGGATACGCACTTTCTCATCTTAAATTTAAAGGGCGGCAGCTTTGGTTTTATTTCTTCTTGTTGGGTATGGCTATACCGGTGCAATCTATCATTATCCCGATCTTCTACCAACTGAAATCGATGGGACTGGTAAACACCTTAAAAGGCGTGACTCTCGTATCCGCCGCACTGGCCCTGCCGTTCGCTGTATTTTTAATGAGGAACAGCTTTAGGGATGTTCCGTGGGAAATCCGCGAAGCCGCGCTTGTTGACGGGGCAAGCGAATGGCGGTTGTATTTGACAATCATGCTCCCGATGGCTAAACCCGGCGTCGTCACCTTGATGGTGTACACCTTTATGCAAATCTGGAACGATTTTATGCTGCCGCTCGTGCTGCTGGTCAACAACGACAAATTTACGGTTGCACTGGGGTTGTATTCGTTAAACCAGGAGTACTCCACGCAGTACGGTATCGTATTCGGCGGCACTTTGATCAGCATGGTTCCGAGTATTATCATTTATGTTCTTTTTCAAAGGCACTTCATTTCCGGAATGGCTTCAGGATCGGTCAAATGATCAACAATTGAATGATAGGATGGTGTTAAACATGAAAAACGCGAACGATTATTGGTTTAATTTCGAATATACGAACAAAATAAAGGTCGGTTTTATCGGCTGCGGCGGGCACGCTTACCGGAATGTATACCCTACTTTCGATTACGCTCCGATCGATCTCGTGGCGGTATGCGATCTGCAGCTGGAACGCGCTGAAGCGTATAAGACCCGGTTTGGCGCCCAAAGAGCCTACACGGATTATAAGGAAATGTTAAAGAATGAAAAACTGGACGCAGTGTTCATGGTACTGAACTATGATAAAAACGATCACCCGCTTTATTCAAGATTTGTACCGGATATTCTTGCTGCGGGACTTCCGGTTTGGATCGAGAAGCCGCTCGCCTATACGGCCGAAGAAGGAGAAAGGCTGCTGGAGCTTGAGGCTAAATCCGGTCAATTTGTGCAGGTTGCCAACAAGAGGTATTTCTACCCGACGTACGTAAAAGCCAAGCAGATCGCCGATAGCGAAGCGTTCGGGGAAACCGTATCCTCTTCGTTCCGATATCCTCTCACCCTGTCGCGTTATCGCGAAGATATCGGGACCAGGATTTTCTCAAGCCAAGAAATGGAGCATACGGCGCTGAAATGGTTTTTAGATATTTGCCACCCGATGTCGGCAATCCATTTGATCATGGGCGATGTGAAGGAAATGCTGTTTACGGATCATCAGCCAAGCGGTAACGTGCAGACGATTTTTAAATTCAAATCGGGAGCCATCGGCTCGCTGCATTTGACGGCTACACAATCGCCGCTTGCGCCTATTGAACGTGCCGAATTTATCGGAAGCAACCTCCAAAATGTCGTCGTAGACAACGGGATGAGGCTCATTTATTACAAAGGCTCTAAAGGCAGCAGCACGACCTTCAACAGCGGCGCAACGTATATCGGCGACGATCCTGCGGACGGCCCAGTTATTTGGGAGCCAGAGTTTTCACTCGCCCAATTATATAATAAAAACTTGTTTTTGCAGGGCATGGTGCAAAGCGTTACCCAATTCGCCAACGCTGTCATGGAAGGTAAAAAAATCGAGAAATCGACACTGGCCGACGCCGTTCACTTGACGAAAATTTTCGATGCTTATAAGCAGCGTTCCGATCAATGGATCACAATCGACTAAATGAAGGGAGAGGTAGAGCTATGATACTTAGTACCATAACGGATATGTTATTTATCGATTCCTTTGAAGAAGCGCTCCGGACGACGAAGGAATTAGGGTTCGATTACATCGATGTGCGGGATAAGTTGGACGGAGATACCGTGGATTCCATCAGCGTAGAAAAAGCGCGCGAGCTGAAAAAACGGATCGACGCATACGGTTTGAAAACGTGTGTTCTCGTTTCCAGAATGATCAATCCGGTCTATCTGAAATACGACAAAAACGACGACAAGCATCATGCCCACACATTGGACTTAATAGCCAATTTGTGTGATCTCGCCGATGCGCTCGGAGCCAAATACATCCGCTGCAACCCTTTGTACAGACCGGCCGATTACCACTTGCTTTCCGGGCAAGAACAAGAGGAGCAGCAAAAACATAATGCGGCTGTTATGTTCGGTATGGGAGAGATGGCCAAGAGCAGGGATAAAATCATCCTTATCGAGAACGAGCCGCCTTCTATTGCGAATAAAGCAGAGGAATTGGGTTGGCTGGCGAAGCTGACAAATCATCCGAATGTTCGAATTAATTGGGATATTTTGAACGAATGGCGCGCCGGTATTTATCCGACATTGAATTCTTATCAGCATGTGAAAGGATTGTTGGGCGGGGCGCATTTGAAAGGGGCATATCGGGTATCGGGCTCGCAAAGCGCTGACAATCCGCACGGCTTGTTTCGAAACTATGGCATTCCCGACCAGGACAACTTTGATCACAAGCCAGTCCTGAAAGCAATTGCCCAATATGACCCGCAAGCCGTTATGACGATCGATACGCATTTTCATAATTTGGATGAAGAGGATCGGAAAATCGGACCAGTCGAAGTGATGCGCCGTTCAAAACTATTTTTTGAACGTATGCTCTATTAGAATAAGGTTAACGAAAAAAATTGAGGAGGATTATATGACTATTCAAAACCCGTTTATAGGAACCTGGAGATTAATTTCATATGAAGAAAGAACTGCCGATGGCAAAGTATATTATCCAACGGGTCCGGATGCAACAGGCTACATCATGTATAATGCTGACGGTTTTATGAGTGTGGCTATTATGGCGGCAAACCGGCATAACTTTGCTTCAGGCGATCCTGCAAAGGGCACTCCCGAAGAATTGGCCGCAGCAGCAGCATATCTTTCCTATGCAGGTAAATATGAAGTGATGGATAACCTTGTTATTCATCATGTTGAAATCTCTTTTTTTCCTAACTTGGCAGGAAACACTAGGGAACGTACAGCTGAGTTTAACGAAAATATACTTATCTTATCTTCACCCCCTTATGAAGTTAATGGCGTGATGCAAACTTCAGTAATCACATGGAAACGCGTTTAATAACGTGCCGAATTTATCGGAAGAAGCCTCCTAAATCTCGTCATAGACAAAGGGATGATGGATCACAATTGACTAAATGAAGGGAGAGGTAGAGCTATGATACTTAGTACCATTACGGATATGTTATTTATCGATTCCTTTGAAGAAGCGCTCCGGACGACGAAGGAGTTAGGGTTTGATTACATCGATGTGCGGGATAAGTTGGACGGAGATACCGTGGATTCCATCAGCGTAGAAAAAGCGCGCGAGCTGAAAATACGGATTGATCACTACGGCTTGAAAACGTGCGTGATCGTGTCAAGAATGGTCAATCCGGTCGCAATGACCGGCCCGAACAAATATGATAAATACGACGACAAGCATCCTGCCCATACATTGGATGTGATCAACAATTTGTGCGATGTAGCCGATGCGTTAGACGCCAAATATATTCGAGGCAATCCTTTGTACAGGCCGGTCAACTATCACTTGCTTTCCGCGCAGGAACAAGAGGAGCAGCAAAAGCATAACGCGGCTGTCATGTTCGGGATGGGGGAGCTGGCCAAAAGCCGGGATAAAATCATCCTTATCGAGAACGAGCCGCCTTCACTGGCCAATAAAGCCGAGGAATTGGGATGGCTGATGAGGCTGACGAACCATCCGAACATACGAATCAATTGGGATATTGTCAACGAATGGCGCGCCGGCATCTATCCGACGCTCGAGTCTTATGAGTATCTGAAAGGATTACTGGGCGGCACGCATTTGAAAGGGGCTTACCGGGTATATGGCTCGCAAAGCGCCGATAATCCATCCGGCTTGTACCGCAACTTCGGCATTCCCGATCAGGATGACTTCGATCATGAGCCGCTCCTGAAGGCAATTGCCCAATATGACCCGCAAGCGGTCATGTCGATCGACACGCATTTTCACCATCTGGATGAAGAGGATCAAAAAATCGGACCGGTCGAAGTGATGCGCCGTTCAAAAGTATTATTTGAACGTATGCTGACTTAAACATAGGCGGCATCATATTAATCGAGTCAAATGGCTTTTAAAGTGTTTGAAAAGACGGAAACATTAATTATTAATGAAGTGCACCCCTTAGAATGGACATTGGAATAAACCTCCGGTTTATCTGATGAAATTCTAGGGGATTTTTTTATAAACAAATCATTGGTCAATATCATGCAAATAATGATTAAGATCAACCAAAGATCGTAGTGAACAGTTTTTGTAAGATGTTCATATACCAATAAAATTCATGATGAAAGCTGGTATTAACTTGTGATTGCTATTGTTCAGAAAGCAGCGCAGGATCCTCAGTCTTGTGTTCGATAATCTATCATCATTAGGTTGTCTTTTCTGTTAAACGTGTAATATGAAGCATAAAATATGACATTAAGTTGCAACCCTCACCCAATTTGAATCTTTTTTGTTAACTATATTGACATAATGATAGGTGTGTTTTATATTATCATTAAATCTGAAACATCAGACATCATATATCAGAAAAAGAGGTAGGTGAGCAAATGGAGGATGTAGTCGTGAAAGGAGTCCGCAAAAAGACAGTTCAAAAAAAAAGTGTTTTGAAACTTATCTCAAGGGATAAGTATTTGCTCCTTTTTCTGCTTCCCGTAGTGGTTCATCTGTTCATCTTCTCTTATTTGCCTATTCTCGGGATTTCCGTTGCGTTTAGGGATTACCGGATTGGAGATCCGTTCCTGGCTTGGGGCAGTGACGCTAAATGGGTCGGCTTGAAACATTTTATTGAATTTGTGAATTCCATGTATTTTGTCAGGATTCTGAGAAACACCTTTTTCTTAAGCGCGTTATTCCTCATTTTTGGTTTCTGGGTTCCGATCGTGTTTTCGATCTTTCTAAACGAAATACGGCATTCGTTATACAAAAAAGTCATTCAGACCATGACGTTTATGCCGCACTTCATTTCAACCGTGGTGATTGTGGGAATCGTGGTCAATTTTGTTTCAATTGATGGAATTGTAAACAGTATCATTCAATTATTTGGAGGTAACAGAGAACAATTACTGAACAATCCCCAGTACTTCCGCGTCATTTTCATAGTCTCCACCATATGGCAAACGTTCGGATGGGGTTCGCTGTTATATTTGGCAGCCATCGCGGGAATCGATCCCGGTCAATATGAATCAGCAAGAATGGACGGTGCAAACCGTTGGAAGCAGGCGATTCACATCACTTTGCCTGGCATTACGCCTACCATCGTGATTCTTCTTCTTTTCACAGTCGGGAGGATACTGAGCACGGACACTGATAAAGTGCTGTTGATGTATAACCCGTCCATCTATGAAACCGCAGATGTCATTGGAACTTATACATACCGTACAGGATTGCTAGAAGGAAGTTTCAGCTATGCGTCAGCGATCGGTTTCTTTTCTGCAGTTGTCAATTTTATACTTTTGATATTCGCAAACAGTATCAGCAGGAGATATACAGAATACGGATTATGGTAGGAGGTGCTGATTGTTGTCTCGTCTGACCGGAAAACGCGGAATATCAAGAGGCTCGAAAACTACGGATGTTATCATTTATTTGATTGTTGGAGTTGCCGCTTTTACGACAATATATCCTTTTATTTACGTGATCAGCATGTCGATAAGCGACCCAAGCGAAACTCTGAAACATACCATTTGGTTTCTGCCGAAGGGATTTAGCGATGACGCTTATGTAAGAGTTTTGCACAATTCGTACTTATGGCGTTCTTTCGGAAATTCTGTTTTTTATGTGGCGGCAGGCACGGCGCTCAATCTTATAATGTCTGTACTCGCGGCTTATCCGTTGGCAAAAAAACAGCTCGTGGCGCGAAAATATTTCGTCATCTATTTAATTATTCCAATGTTTTTCAGTGGCGGATTGGTGCCCACCTTCCTTGTGGTCAATAAATTGGGGATGTACGATACCGTATGGGCGGTTATCATTCCCGGAATCGTCACCATATGGAACATTATTCTGGTCCGGACTTATTTTATGACCTTGCCTTATTCCTTGCAAGAATCGGCTTATATGGACGGCGCAGGCGATCGGACGATCCTGTTTAAAATCATGCTGCCCCTTTCAAAGCCAATTCTGGCTGTAATTGTTCTTTATTGTGCGGTGGATATATGGAACAGCTGGTTTAACGCGCTCATTTTTCTTCCTTCAAAAGAACTCCATCCTTTGCAGCTTTTTCTTGCCCGGGTTCTTATTTTTGCTTCAGGCGATTTTAAAACGTTCAGTAGTTTAAGCCTAGCAGATGTCCAAAAAAATATGGCAACGCAAGTCCAGTTGAAATACGCCGTCATCGTGATCAGCACAGTGCCCATCATGATGATCTTCCCTTTCTTGCAAAAATACTTTATTAAAGGGGCATTGATAGGCTCTTTAAAAGAATAACCGGCATTTTGACTCCTCGTTGTATGTTAAATATGTTTATGATCTCATAACTGATGCATCACGCATCATAAATTCTACATATCCTTTAACTCTGAGAGAAAAGGCGGAATCAGAAATGAACAAAAAAATGACGGCAATTCTGGCATCATTATTGATTATCTCCGTGTTATTGCTGGCAGCTTGTTCGAAAAGCAGTCAGGACGGCAATCAAGCGGGGGAAACGAATACACCGGCAACTAATTCGGAGGCAACAAATTCAGAAACAACTCCGGATCAATCACAAGGCGCACCAGTTAAATTTTCGTTTATGACACAAGACAGCTGGGATCTTAACTTCCCAATTTCTAATGGATTACCGGTGTTGGAAGAATTTGAAAAACGGACCAATGTCGATATTGAATGGGTCACAGCCGCTCCAGGCGAACAATACACAACCCTTCAGAAAACGAGAATGGCCTCGAACATTGATCTGCCATGCCTGGTGAACTTGCAGTCGTTCACGGAATCTGAGCTACTCAACCTCGTAGATCAAGGTACGATCATCCCGTGGGACGATTTGATTGAAAAGTACGGTCCTAATATCAAGAAAAATTTGATCGAAGGCTATCCCGATTTATACAAGACGATGATTGCGCCGGACGGAAAATTGTATTGGATGAGGTCGGTTGCGGGTGGCCCGATGAGCTTCTTGACGCCTGTCGTGCGTACGGATTGGATGGAAAAGGCTGGAATTACAAAAGTTGACACAACCGATGATTTCCACAATATGCTGAAAAAGTTTCAGGAGATCGATGCGAACGGAAACGGCAAAAAAGATGAAGTGTTTATCGATTACCAGGACGGATTGTTGAGATTGTCCGAATCTTTCGGAGTCAAGGGTTTAACGAGCCAAGCAGAAGGTTCATTCAGTTTGGGCGAAGATGGAAAGGTCGTGAACGCATGGGTAACGGATGGAACTAAACAATGGTTGGCATGGGTATCGCAAATGTATAAAGAAGGGCTGATTGATCCGCAAATCTTCAACCTGCAGCCCGAGGATTTTGTGGCCAAAGTCAATTCCAATACGATGTCCGCCATGCAGCATGCCCCTTACTACGGAAATTATCTGGTCCAGGGAATGTCGGACGCAGGGATAAAGGGAGCGAACTATAAGGGTATCATGCCGCTGGCAGGACCGGACGGGAAACGCTCCATCTTATTGAATCCGATCGCGCTTTATGGCTACTATGCAATTACCAGCACCTGCAAAGCTCCCGAAGCTGTTGTCAAGTATATCGATTTCATTTTTTCGGATGAAGGCCAATTGATCTTGAATAACGGCGTAGAAGGAACGGATTGGGTCAGAAAAACTGACGGAACGATCGATAATTCGATGTTTTTGGAAAAGAGCAAGAGTGATCCGTTATATAAAACCAAAACAGGTGTAGGCCACTCGAGTCTTCTGAAGCTTGAAATCAATGATTACGACGGGTACAATAGATTATTTTCTTATCTTACACCTTATGGATGGGATTTTGATTATACAAAGAAATTATGGGAGGATGTGCAGCAATATAAATACGACCCTCTCAGACTTTCGCCTCCTACTCCCGAGGAAGTAAAAGAGTTTGATTCCGTACCGAAAGATCTGTGGATTTATATGAATGAAATGGCCCAGAAATTTGTGACGGGCAAGGAACCGCTGGATAATTGGGATGCGTTTGTGGCGAAAACCAAAGAATTAGGACTTGATAAAGCAACTGCAGTCATGCAAAAACGAAGCGACAGATATAAATCCTTAACTTAGTTGAAGCAATAATCAGAGGCGTCATTCAAGCATGCCGCCTCTGATATGGAATTATGAAAGGGGAGACGGGGAAAATATGAGGATCATTAACATACCGACGAATTATTACCAACAGTTTGATGCCGATTATTCTCTAGATGTGCCGGGAGAAGGGTATGGAGGGTGGAAAAAAGCCAGACTGGAGTTGGATCTAGATCATACCGCGGTTGTGGTGATGCACGCAATGGATTACGGTACCAAGGAACAGGTTCCCGGTCTGTTCAATGCTTGTCAATATATTCCCAATGCTTATCGAGTGGGACAGGATATTTTTCCCGGATTGCTGGGCGCGATAAGAAATTCGGATCTCAAGCTTTTCCATGTTGTATCCGGCGGTTCCTATTATCAAGATCTACCGGGCTACAAAAAAATGCTTGAAGTGGTTCCGAACGATAAAAAACTGGAGCAAATTGCGCCGGATCCCGTTTACACCCGTTTAAAGGAATTCAAAAGGGATTATGGTTTTCCGGGAAAGCATAATTTGCCTTCGTATGATGTTTATGAAAAAATTGGCAAATTTCCGGCCGAGGCAGTGCCCGAAGATGATGAAGAGATTTTCGAGAATGAGGATCAATTATTTGAAGTATGCAAGAAATATGAGATCAATCATTTGATTTATGTGGGATTTAATGTGAACTGGTGCATGCAATTTTCTCCGGGAGGCATAATGCATATCAGCAAGAGGGGGATCCTTTGTTCTACCATACGTCAAGCGGTAACGGCGGTAGAAAACAAGGAAACCGCCCGGAACGAACTGGGCAAGGAACAGGCTCTCTGGACGATTGCGGTAGGTTTTGGGTTGATCTATGATTTGGAGGATTTTGTAACAGCCATCACTCCAAAAGTGAAAGCGTGACAAATTGGAGGACATGCGTATGAAAACAAAAGATATTGAAGTCATTTGCTTCGATGATAATGCAACACCTTTTGCTACCTTTCAAAGTCATAATCAAAAGGTGATCCGAAATTCAAACGGTATTTTTCTCACCTATCTCGTGACAAGAAATGAACCTTACACAGCGCAAAAGTGGAAATTGCTTTGGAGCAGAGACAACGGTAAAAGCTTCGATGTGCTGTATGAATCGGTAGACGCCACCAACCCCGCTCCGCTAGAAACGGACGCGGACAACAATCTTTATCTAGTTTATCCGGATTTTGTCGACAACCACTCCTACCTCATGATCTTCAAAGCGGAACAAAACTACAAGAATCCGGCCAAATCCGTAATACCGAACAGTTCAGCCGGCAAGGTATGCATGAACTATGATAAATATCGCAAACAGCTCTATTATTTTTCTAAAAACGATACGTTTCATATTATGGATCTGAACGGACAATTGAAGCATTCAACACAAATCACGAAAACCGGGAATTCCGCTCATGTCGAATATCCTCAGCTAAGCATAGACCAAGATGGCAATTTGCACGCAGCATGGACTACGAATAAATATAATACGTTTCATTACTGGAGTATCCACCATATGGTATCCAAGGATGGCGGGTATGCCTGGCAGCGGTTGGATGGCACTCCGATTGAGCTTCCCGTATTTTCCGACGAGAACGGCAATACAGACAGAATTTCGACGGATGAGGAATTGTCAGTATACAATACATGGCTGTCGAATTTTATGGCCCATAACGGAAAGCTGCATTTTATCTACCGGTCGGTTCCGCAACAAGAGTATAAGACGGACATGTTCCACCTGGAGAATTTTGCGAAAGGAAAACAGCATTACATCCGCTACGACATGAATTCCGGCAAAAAAGATAATGAAATATGGGCAAATGAATTCACCATTGCAAGCTGCGACGGCTTTTTCGCCACAGATCCTTCCAATGGTCATTCTACGTTGTACTATGTTTCCAAACAGGGCGGCCGTCTCGCTTGTGTGGCCAGCGAGGACAATGGGGAAAGCTGGTACGATTATGCTTTCAGCCGGGAGATGGCCGGTGATACTCACGCTATATATGCTATTGGCGGATTTAGGGAAATCACGAGCGACGGGTACATCATCGGCACATTCACGGAAAGATGCGGCGATTTTCGGGATATATTTGGAAAAACCAGAGTTCATTTTCTTAAAGTGAAAACGGGCAAATGACATATGGGGGAATTGCGATGAAAAAGATTGATGTCATGTGTTTCGATGAGGATGCGACACCCTTTGCTACATTTCAAAGCCATAACCAGAAAGTGATCAGCAATAAAAACGGCATTTTTCTCACGTATCTCGTGACCAGAAATGAACCCTATACCGAGCAAAAGTGGAGATTGCTCTGGAGCAAAGACAACGGGAACAGATTCGAAGTGCTCTATGAATCGGTAGATGCCACTAACCCAGCTCCTTTGGAAACGGACGAGGACAACAATATTTATTTGATTTATCCGGATTTTGTCGACTTAAACTCTTATCTGTTGATATTCAAAGCAGAACATAACTATAAAAATCCAGCCAAATCGGTAATCAAAAGCAGTGCCGGCGGCAAGTTCTGCATGTCCTATGATAAATACCGCAAACTTCTCTATTATTTTTCCAACAATAACACGTTTCACATCATTGACCGAAACGGGGATGTGAAATATTCTGCACCGTTCACCAAGCCCGGGAAGTCGGCGCAAGTGGAATACCCTCAGTTGAACGTAGACCAAAGCGGCAATATACATTCGGCATGGACGACAGATAAGTATAAAACGTTTCATTATTGGAGCATCCATCATTTAGTATCCAAAGATGGCGGCTATACCTGGCAGCGTATAGATGGTACGCCGATAGAACTTCCCGTATTTTCCGATGAAAGTGGGAATAGCGACAGAATTTCGACGGATGAGGAATTGTCTACATACAATACATGGTTGTCGAATTTTATGGCCCATAACGGAAAACTGCATTTCCTATATCGGGCGAGTCCGCATGAGGATTACAGACAGACAACCAGAGACGACTTTTTTAACGGAAAGCAGCACTACATCCGGTATGATACTCATACTGGAAAAAAGGATGTTGAAATTTTGCCGGATTTTGCCGGCAGTGAAATTAACATCGTAAGCGCCGACGGCTTTTTCGCGGCGGATTCTTCCAATCATCATTCAACGATCTATTATGTTTCCAAAGACGGCAATCGTATTGCTTGTCTGGCCAGCGATGATCACGGGAAAAACTGGTACGATTATGCCGTAAGCGACGAACTCGTTAATGACACTTATTCGATTTATGCGATTGGCGGATGCAGGGAAATTACCGAAGATGGATACATCATCGGCACCTTTACGGAAAGATGCGGAGATTATAAAGATATCTATGGAAAAACGAGGGTGCATTTTTTTAAGATTAAAGCGGGCAAGTGACATATGGAGGTGATACGATGAAAAATATCGACGTTATATGTTTCGATGAGAACGCCACACCTTTTGCCACCTTTCAGAGCCATAACCAAAAGGTGATCAGCAATGAAAACGGTATTTTTCTCACCTATCTCCTGACCAGAAACGAACTGTACACCGAGCAAAAGTGGAGATTGCTTTGGAGCAAAGACAACGGGAATAGCTTTGAAGTGCTGTATGAATCGGTAGATGCCACCAACCCCGCTCCTTTGGAAACGGACGAGGACAACAATGTTTATTTGGTTTATCCGGATTTTGTAGATTTGAACTCCTATCTCATGATTTTCAAAGCGGAACAAAATTACAAGAATCCTACCAAAACGGTAATCCCAAACAGTGCAGCCGGCAAGGTATGCATGAAATATGATAAATATCGCAAACAGCTCTATTATTTTTCTAAAATCGGCACCTTACATATTATAGATCGTGATGGCCAAGTGAAATTTTCTACGCAAATCACCAACCCCGGCAATTCCGCCCAGGTCGAATATCCTCAGTTAAGCATAGACCATAATCGCAATTTGCATGCGGCATGGACAACAAATAAATACAATACCTACCATTATTGGAGCATCCACTATATGGTATCCAAGGATGGCGGTTATAAATGGCAGCGTATGGATGGCACACCGATTGAACTTCCTGTATTCTCCGACGAGAATGGCAATACCGACAGAATTTCGACGGATGAGGAATTGTCCCGGGCCAATACCTGGCTGTCGAATTTTATAGCCCATAACGGAAAGCTGCATTTCATGTACCGTGCCATTGCCCATCAAGATTATAAGACGACCAAGGACGACTTTGATAACGGCAGGCAGCATTACATTCGCTATGATATCGCCACCGGAAAAAAGGATCATGAAATCGTGCCGTATTTTTCGGGAAGCGAGATTCAAATCATAGGAATGGACGGCTTTTTTGTTTCGGATCCTTCGAATCGTCATTCAACGTTATACTATATCTCCAAACAAGGCGGCCGTATTGCATGTCTGGCCAGCGATGATGATGGGACAAGTTGGTACGATTATGCCGTCAGCCGGGAAATGGTCAGTGATACCGGTGCGATTTATGCCATCGGCGGATTCAGGGAAATTACCAAAGACGGGTATATGATCGGCTCTTATACCGAAAGATGCGGGGATTTTGCGGACATTTTCGGAAATACCAGGGTGCAATTCATCAGACTTAAAGTCAATTACAAAAGGAGAGAATCGACATGAAAATGGCGCGACTAGGGGTCCTCCTGGATCAAAAAACGGCCGATAATCGCTGGAAATACGGGATAAACGTATTCGAAAATTATTATAAGGAAATTTTGGCTCATGCGGGCATTCCCTTTCAATCGCTCGATCATGTAAACCAGTTAGAGGAAAGTTCGCTGGATATCTTAATCGTTGCTTTAGAAGCCGACGATGAACAAACGGCATCCTCCATCTGGAAGTTCGCCGAATCGGGTGGAGTGGTCGTTTCGTATGGGGGATTGTCCCGAATGGCCAAAAAGCTGGGCTGCACTTTAAGACAAACTGCCGCAGCCGGTTATGCGGATGTATCCGATATGAGCAAAATTAGTGAAAAATTAAGATATTTGAAAGTGACTCCTTGGAAGGTCAGTGAGGTTGATACAAGCAAATCCGTTCAAGCTTCCGGAGCGCTGCATCATAACCAACCAACCGGAAATGTATTAGGTCCGGTTAAGTTAAGTTTCCCCATCGGCAAAGGTTCGATCGAACGGTTTGCTGTCCATCTTATCGAATCGATTGCGGGTTTCCAGCAAGGGACCCAGCCCGTATTAAAAGACGGCATATCCGCGCCTGACGGCACGGGGGACATTATCGACGATGTATTAAAAGCGGACGATGGGTTCGAAATGGATTGGGAATGGGATCGTGGGGCAACGGATAAAGGAACGCCTTATTTTTCGACTCCCTACGCTGATTTATGGCGGGAGGTCTGTATTTCCCATCTATTAAAGGTAACTGTAGCGAGAGGATTGACTTTGCCCTTCTTGGGATATTGGCCTGAAGGAATTTCCCAAGTGGCGATGATTTCGCATGACAGCGATTTGAATGAAGATACGAACGCAGAAACCACATTGGACGTATTGGAGCAAGCACAGGTTAAAACTACTTGGTGTATGATCGAGCCGGGATACAGCCCCTATATTTATGAGCGGGTGAAGCGGGACGGGCATGAACTTGCTTTTCATTATAACGCCATGTCCAACGACAACGGTCAGTGGGGAGAAGAAGAATTCCTCCGTCAAAAACAATGGTTTCATGATGCTACAGGAATTGAGGTAGTGAGCTCGAACAAAAATCATATTACCCGTTATGAAGGTTGGGGTGAACTTTACGAGTGGTGCGAAACACACGGGGTTCTGTCCGACCAAACAAGAGGGCCGAGCAAAAAAGGAAATGTTGGATTTATATTTGGCACTTGTCAGCCTTATTTTCCGATTGCCTGGTGGAATCAACAAAATCGTATCTATGATTTGCTTGAAATCGGTTTTCTTACTCAGGATATGGATATGGGGAAGTGGGCGGACAGCGATGTAATCGACCCCTTTCTCACCCAGGTGAAAAGAGTGCAGGGCGTAGCCCATTTTCTGTTTCACCAATATCATTTGCACTATAAGGAAGAAGTGCGCGCCGCATTTTTCACTTGTGTAAACAAGGCAAAAGAGAACGGATTTACGTTCTGGACCGGAAAGCAGATTAATGATTGGGTCCGGGCCCGAAGAAAAGTCACAATCAAAGAAGTAACCGCAGGCGGACAAATCGTTATCGACAATAAGGGAGATGCCGCTTCTTTGGTTGTGTGGGTACCCGTTGCGGACGACCAAGCAAATGATTCAACGGAACGTTGGGAAGAAAAATTTGGAGTGAAGTGTGTCAAAAAAGTGTTATGAGAATTGCGAATATAACTGCAATTCCAATCAAGGTTCCCCGAGAGAGACCTTTCCGGACTACTTTCGGGGTTAGCCAATATTCACAATACGGCATTGTGATCGTGGATACGGACGAAGGTATCCAGGGTGTGGGCGAAATATCGTTCATCTGGAGCGGCAACGGTCATTCGATGTGTCATGAAATAGAATCCATCTTTAAACCATTGTTGGTTGGAGAGAACCCGTTCAATCTTACCCGATGCATTCAAATTCTGGAGAAGGCATATCCCTGGTCCCGCAAAATTTTCGCGGCCATTGCGGCTCTCGACATGGCTTTACACGATATTGTCGGCAAAGCTTTAAACACTCCGGTGTACAATTTACTGGGGGGTAAAGTAAGGGACGAAGTCAACTTATCGGTTTCCATTCCGATAGACGAGCCGGAGGTTATGGCGCAAACGGCTTTGGAATACAAAGATCAGGGATTTAAAGCGGTGAAGGTCAAGGTTGGGATTCATCTAGAGAAGGAAATTGAGGCGATCGGGCGGATCCGGAAAGCATGCGGAGATGATTTCATTATTCGAGTGGATGCCAATATGGGTTGGAAAACTTCTAAAGAAGCCATTCAAGCCATTCGAAAAATGGAGCCCTATCATATTCATTCCGTAGAACAGCCACTGCCGTACGATATGACCGAGGAAACGGCTTATATAAGGGAACGGGTGGATGTTCCCATTATGATCGATGAAAGTGTCTGGTCGATCTATGACGCAATTAATACCGTACGCCATTGTGCAGATTATTTGAATGTGTATACCAGCGAAAGCGGAGGATTATATCGGGCGATGCAAATCTTTCACATTGCAGAAGCGGCGAGAAGGTCGTGTTTTATTGGAAGTATGCCTGAGCTGGGTGTGGGCACAGCGGCCAATCTTCATTTGGCGGTATCCGTTCCACAATTGGGCGAACCGAGCGATGTTTGCGGCTATCTTTATCATCAGGATGACATCATTATGGAAAAATTCGAATTCAAGGACGGAAAAATCAGACCGTTTGATCAGCCGGGCCTCGGAATCCATTTGGATATGGATAAAATAAACAAATATAAGGTATAAACACTGCAAAAAAATATCGATCTTCAGTTCGCCAATGGCATCGATTAATTTGAAATCAAAGAGGAGTATTTATTATGGAATTATTTGATGCTCATATCACGGTCGGGAACGGACTACACTTCCAATTGGAGCCTGTAGAATTATTGCGACAAATGGATTTATACAAGGTTTCGAAAGCTTTTATCAGTCCTCCAGATCGATGTATGGCTGTAGCGAACGAAGAAGGTCATCATTATATTCTGGATCTCGTAAGAACCTTTCCGGAACGATTTACCGGTTATGCGTCCATCAATCCTTGGTATGGAAAATCTGGTCTGGAGATCTTAATCCGAGCTTTGGAACAAGGTTTAAGAGGGATTAAGCTGCATCCCTTTTTACAAGGATTTACGCTATTTGACAGTATAGTTCAACCTGTACTGGAGATTGCAAAACAATATTCTGCTGTTGTATATATACAAACTTGGTCTTCCATCAATGCGCTGCCACTTCAGGTTGCCGAAATCGCCAGACAATATCCCGAGGTGAACTTTATATTAGGCCGTATGGGAAAGACGGATTTTGCCATAGATGCCGTTCCTGCTCTTAGCCAAGCTTTTAATTTGTATGCCGAAACAACTTATAATCAACCGGATTATTTAAAGAATCTAGTCCAACGTTTTGGAGCTGAGCGGGTATTGTTTTCATCGGATTCACCGCTTACTTTTATGGAGATGGAAATCGCGAAGTTTCACGACATAGACATAAGCGACTCGGAAAAGGAATTAATTGCTCACGGTAACTTGGAACGGCTGATTTCCTAATGAGTGAGGTAAGCAACAATGGATAAAGTGTATAAACTGGCCGTTGTAGGATGCGGCGACGTGGCCCAAAAAGGTCATTTTCCTAGTTTTAGCAACAATCCCCGTGTTCAGGTCATTGCCGTATCCGATATTGATCCTGTGAAGGCCGAACAAACCGCCAGGCAAAATAACGTTTCAACATGGAGTGCGGATTACAAAGAGATCCTATCCCGCGGAGATGTGGATGCCGTGTTCGTGCTTACACCTCCTCATGTATCAGCGAAAATATCGATACACGCTCTACAGATGGGAAAAGACGTGTTTTGCGAAAAGCCTATGGCCATTGATATGAAGGAAGCAATTCAAGTTAAAGAGGCCATTCGTTTGTCGGGTCGCAAACTGCAGGTGGGCTTCAAAAATATTTTCTCTCCGCTCATGGAGAAACTGAAGCAAAGAATCAAAGAAGGCTGGTTCGGTTCGCCGTTGGTCTATCGAATTTCTTCATTTGATGAGGTTTATAACCTGGAAGATCCGGAGCATTATCATCGGATTATTGGAACACATTTGGCGCATGGCTCGCCCATGATTCATGAAGGGGCCCATATTGCCGACTGGATGCGCTGGTTTACCGATTCATCGCCGCCTAGAAGGGTGATGGCGATCGGAAGCAAATCGCAAGCGGAATTTCCTAAAACGAATTATACGAGCGCATTGGTAGAGATGTCGAACGGAGATGTCGCCCAGTTAGAATGCGCTTGGTTGTTCCCGGATTTTTTCCCGGGCAGCATCACGGTCATGGGCGCAAAGGGTGTGGCCAATATGTCCAGAGCTCATAAATCGTTAACTTTTCGAGACGGAAAAAATGAAGAAGTGGTTCATATGACAGAAGATTGGAATACCATATGCTTTAAAAAACAATTGGATTATTTTGTTCGGTGTTTGGATGACAATATAGCGCCAGTTCCAGGATTAGAAGAAGGAATTTATAGCATCAGGCTTACCCATGCGATGGAAAATTCGCTGCTTTCAGGAGAAATCGTTTCATTTGACTTATAAATCTTATTAGGGGGAGTGATAGGGAATGGAAGCAGGGATGTTAGTATTTAACGATCAAGGACGCATGCTGGATAGTCGCAATGAGGAAATTTCCTATAATGCGTGGATTAAAAAGCAGTTTACCATACAGATTAAAACTCCGCAAAAAAGCCATCTGTCCATTTTTCTTTATGAATACACAGGAAATGAAGAACCCTTGAGCCTTTATGTAAATGGGAAAAAGCATAACCTTTCACCCAATCCCAGCCTTCAGGGACATTTTCGTTGGAGAACGTTATCCTTGCCCGAAGGAACCGCAATAAACGGTCAGAACGAGGTTATCGTTCAATCCGCCAACTACAGCTACAGCCACTGGATTGTGGGCATAGATAACGGGAATTTTTCAGGCGCGAGCTTTAAGAGCTACGATCAAGGGGCAACCTGGTCCTCCGAACGGATGGGTTATGACTATTCTCTGAGAGGAGAATACGTTATCCGCTGGTTTGTGGAAAGCAATGAAATCCAGTCCGACGAACCGGTTCGTTGGGCATTGCAAAGTTTAGACCATCCTGATTTGAAAGTTTTCAAAGTCATGGAAAATCTGGATGGAATAACGAAGGGCACAGATTCCGATTTTGAAAAGGCGCAGCGGTTATGCAGTTGGGCGGCCAAGCAATGGGTGCACACCGGCGGACTCATCTATCCCCCATTCCACTTACCCACGATATTGGATTGGAAACGAAAAGGCCGGGGGCACGGTTTTTCGGACATCAGGGGATTTTGCGTTCATTTTGCCAATTTATTGATGCAGGCTTGTTGGGCCAGCGGAATGTATGCGAGAGGAGTCGCGCTTCCCTCTTATACGGATACGGGGCCGGAAGGACATTTCGTAAGCGAGGTGTACTGCCGGGATTTAGGAAAGTGGGTGATGTTTGATCCCGATTTTGACACTCAGGTATTTGACGGTGGCCAGCCTTTGAATGTAGGGGAGATTCATCGTTGTTGGAAAAACGGGACGATTGATCGCTTAACCATGCATCAGGGACCTTCCTTCGGGACCAATCCGCTAGGGTTGGATGTGTTAATAAATCACTTTAAAAAGGGAGGTTACCGGCACTTCGCCATCTATCGGATGCAGGACTACCTGTCGCGTCCTGACCATCAGATGGTCAACCATGGCGCGATTGATGCGTTGGCCTACCATGAACCGGATATGGTTTGGTATGACGACACTTTGGAACTGAGAAAACATTTCCCCCATGTTAGCGACGATTTGGAATTATTTTATTTCGATCCGACGGGAGAGGTTCGGAGATGATCGTTGATTTCCATATGCATTTGCCGGGCGGTCATATGTTTGAAAGATGGACAACCGCACAATTTTTAAAGATGATGGATGATAGTGGGATCGACGCGGGTGTGATCTTTACCATAGACGGCTTCTTTACGGAAAATTATGTCGAGTCGAATAACCTTCTGTATAACCAGACATCGGAATGCCCAAGCCGTCTGATCCCTTTTTGTTCCGTGAACCCCAGGCAAGGACAACTTGCTGTGGAGGAGACACGCCGGTCCTTAAGTGAACTTGGAATGAAGGGCATTAAATTTCATCCTTGGCTGCAGGGATTTTCCCCGCTGCAATTTAATATCATGGATCCGATTTGTGAATTGGCGATCGAGTTTGATGTGCCTATCATTTTCCATGACGGAACTCCGCCCTATTCTGCGCCTCTACAAATTGGATTTCTGGCATCCCGGTTTCCCCAATGCAAGATGATTTTAGGACACGGCGGCCTGTTTGACATGTGGCAGGAAGCAGTGATTGCGGTCAATCGAAATGAAAATCTTTCCGTTTGTTTATGCGGTACGGCTCCTCAGGCCATTTTCTCCAAAATCGTTTCATCCGTCGAACCCGACCGTCTTTTATTCGGCACCGATGCGGGGTTCGGCAAAGACAATTATATGCCCCGCTATCGGGTGGATGAAGTGTTAAAAATGCCGCTAAAAGAAAGTACAAAAGAAGGCATGTTGTATAAAAACGCATATCGCCTGCTAAAAATGGCCGACCAAGCGAAATGAAAATATGGAACGAAATGACGCGGGAAGAAATCGGAGAATGGGCCAAAGAGGCGACGGTCGTTTGCCGATGGAGCAACGGAGCAGAACGGACCTTCCAAAGAGCTAATTTCTTTTCACAACAATCATTAGAGGAGGGCTAAAGATGGAGAAATTGGCTATCCATGGCGGAAAACCCGCACGAAGCAAACCTTTGCCGCCGAACTATCCAGGTGCCGTGGTAATGGGGGATGAGGAGGCGCAAGCGGCGGCGCATGTGATCACATCTCAATCGCCGTTTCGGTACTACGGTCCGGAAGTAAACTATATGGTCAAAGCGTTAGAGGACCAGATGTCCAACGATTTAGGCATTCCCTATGTGCTGGGTGTCTCATCGTGTACGGCAGGATTGGTTGTTGCGTTAAAGGCGCTCGGAATCGGTTACGGGGATAAAGTTATTGTTCCTGCGAATACGTTTATTGCAACGGCCGGTGCGGTCGTGTGCAGCAATGCCGTTCCCGTATTTGTCGATGTCGACGATTCTTTAAACATGGATCCGGATGATTTGGAACGGGTCATGGATGACGAGGTAAAAGCCATTATAGCTGTACCTATTCTGGGTAACCCGTGCGATATGCAGCGCATCATGAAATTCGCGGAAAAGTACAATATTTACGTAATCGAAGATGTTGCGCAATCATGCGGAATTAAAAATAACGGCCGGTTCGCCGGAACCATCGGACATATTGGAGTATACAGCTTTCAAATGAATAAAATCATCACGACGGGCGAGGGAGGGGCGGTTGTCACCCGCTCTGCCGAAATTTTCGAACGGGCCGTACGTTATCACGATCAAGGGATGTTTAGAGATAAACAACGCTTTAATATTCATTTCTCCGATGAGGATCATGCGATAGTGGGTCAAAACTACAGAATGAGCGAAATAACCGGTGCAGTGGCTCTTAAGCAATGGGGTAAATTAGACGAAATCCTTTCCAGCATGAAAAGGCACTATAACAAAATAAGTCAGGCGCTCTCTTCAGAATTGCCCGGCCTTCAGTTTCGCAAGGTGACGGATCCGTTGGGGGACATTGGGTCCAATCTCGGCATGATTTTACCGACCCAAGATATTGCGGAACAGTTCACCAACGCTCTTAATGCCGAGAACATCAATACCAATATCCTATACAATGGTAAACCGATTTATATGGTTCCCCAACTGTTTCATCAAAGAACAGCTGATAAAAACAATTTTCCGTATGATTATCCGTTTAAACATCCTGTGAAATACACAGAAGACATGTGTCCCAGAGCGGTCGACCTGATTGCGAGAACGGTTTATTTGCCAGTTAGCCCGGTATTGAAGGAACAAGACGTCGAAGAAATTATAGCGGGGATTATTAAAGTCTATAAGGGGGTCATGGGTGGTCGGGGATGAACCCACGAAGGCCCGCTCCGGAGACCGCCTGTACGATTAAGGAAGCTTGTATAACGTGACGAGCGGTGTTGGAAAAATTGCACCGGTTGGCGAAGCTGTCATCCGAATGGAGCATGGAGCTCAATGAACTCGCCATCGCGTATATGCTTTCATTGCCGGGCATGGGACCGGTTATTCCGCCCGGGTCCGATGTGATTGGAATCCAACGCCTCTGCCGGAAAAATCATTCTGAGCAATTCACAAAAATGCAAATAGAAATCGCGCTAAAAAACGATAAAAAAAGGAGAAATGTATCGTGAAATTTGCGGTAGTCGGATGTCAGCATGTGCATATCAAAATGTTTATCGATGAAATGTTGGAGCTGGGCCATCAATTTGTGGGCATTTACGACCAAAGCGAATATTTCTTGCCTAAGCAATATTCGCAAGATTACAAAGTTCCTCTCATCCAACGTTTAGACGATTTGCTTGATCAAGGCGTAGGTATCATCGGCAACGCTGCGCGAAACGACGAGAAGATCGATTTTATCGAATGGGGAGAGAAACATGGGATCCATGTCATGACGGATAAGCCCATTGCGGTCGACGAAGCGGGTTTGAAACGGTTGAAACAAGTGATCGACCGGGGCAAAATCAAAGTCGGAATGATGCTGACCGAGCGTTTCGAACCGACGTTATATACTTTGAAGCAATTGATCGCTGACGGGGAAATGGGTGAACTGATGGACTTCACCTTCTTGAAACCGCACAAGATGAACCGGACGAGACGTCCGGATTGGTTTTTTGAGAATTCGGTCAATGGCGGTCTGATCATTGATATCTTAATTCATGACGTGGACTTGCTGGGATGGCTGACCGGCAAAAAAATGGTGAGTTATCAAGGCCATTTGATCAAAAGCGCATCGTTTGAATTTCCGGATTTCTACGATAACGCTCAAATGAATATTTTGCTCGAAGATCAAATTACAGCTACCCTGAAATCCGATTGGCTGATGCCGGATGCCTTCGATTCTTGGGGGGACGGGCGTATCTTTGTTACGGGAAGCAAAGGAAGAGTGGAGATCAGATCGGCTGGGGATATATTGGGTCAGCCAGGTCCCTACATCACCTTATCTACTCATCAGCAAAAGGCAAGGAGATTAGACGTGCTGAAGGTGCCGAACAATTTATCCGGTGACTTTATCAATCAGATTGAAGGCAAACCGTATAGGTTGTCGGCGCAAGAAATATATGAATGCAACGCGACGGTTATCAGAATGGATGCCGCAGCCAACAAGTTAATGAAAAGCAAGAATGGATGATCTTATCTTTCATGAATAGAGCAGGCTGAATTCAGCCTGCTTCTTAACAAACGTTACCGGGGGACCAATGCATGAGCCGACAGGTTCCAACCGCCGGCGCCGGGCGGGTTTCCGGGATCGTCCTTCAGCAGCTTCCGATACTGGCCGATCACCTTGCGAAAAGCGAGCGCATATTCCTCAATCATCTCGCGGCGGTTGTGCTTGAACCAGGGGATGTGATAAACGCGGGCGTTTAAGCTCTCGGTTACGGGCAAACTCCCTGCCCCTTGCCCTTGTCTGACATCCCTAAGCGAATGAGCGATCCGCGTCGGTCTGCCGTGCCCGTAAACGTCCACTTCATGGAACAACGCGTGCACATGAAGCGGAAGATTGCAGCCCGGAGCGCAGGCGACCGCTCCTTCGGCACGTATCGCTTCACAGAATCGGGTGATAGACAAACCGTCCAATTCGTCGGATAAGTAAAAGCCATGTGCGGCATACCATCCTCCCATGGTGCTTCCCGAATCCTTTGCCGGACGGTGTGGCCGAATTCCAGGCAAACCTTCCAGCTGATCCCAAAAATAGTTCATCGCCTTGTCGATTTCCGCCATACGCTGATCATAATATTTCAACTGTACCCTTCCAACCGCGGAACTGACCTGATGCATCCGATATTTGTATCCACCAAAAGGCAGTCCTGCAAACGGACGCAGCTCTTCCGAATGGATATTGGCACTGAATCGTTCATAGTGGCCGAATGCGACTGCCCGTTCATAATATTCCTGGTTGTTTGTGACGAAAATACCGCCTTCACCGATCGCAAACGATTTCCCGCTCATGAGGGACATGGCGCCGATATCCCCGATTGTCCCCACTTTGCGTCCTTTGTACAAACCTCCGTGCGCGTGGGAAACGTCCTCAATGACTTTCAAGTTGTGCTTCTTTGCGATGTCCATGATGCGATCCATGTCTGCGGGATGGCCCATATAGTGGACAACGATGATCGCCTTCGTTCGTTCCGTAATGCGGTGCTCGATGTCGATTGGATCGATGCAAAGCGAAACCGGATCTATATCAGCAAAGACTGGCGTTCCTCCTAAAGAATAAACTTGAAGCAGCGATGCCCAGTAAGTCATACTCGGGCAGATGACTTCATCGCCGATCCCGATCGAGCAGGCATACATAGCGGCGTGTATGGACGCTGTGCCGCTGCTGAATCCCAGCGCATAATCCATTTGCAGCCATGCGGCGAATTCTTTTTCAAACAGCAGCGTCTCATCGATGCCCGACATGCTTCCCTTGCGAAGCACTTCAATCGCAGCCGTTTCGTCTTCTTCCGTTATAATCGGCCATTTAAACAGGTCGTGATGATCCGACGTTACAGCCGGAATTCCTCCAAACAGCGCCAATTCATCCGCATTTTTCATAACATCGCCTCCATGAATATATCTTAAATCATCGTCCGGCAATGTTCAGGCCATTAATTCATTTCTTTATCTCAATATTTTCCTGGAGGGAGCCAACTTTGCCTCAAATTCCGATAAACGACAGAAGTCTCACACAGGAAACGTTCTCATTCCCGCTTATCGTCCATGAAGTCACAAGAAAGACATCCGTTGCGCCACATTTCCACCGGTTTTTCGAAATTTCTTTCTACATCGGCGGATGTGCCTGGGAAATTGTTGATGGCAGCATGATCCTTGCCTCAAGGGGTATGGTTGTTTGTAAATTGCCGCATAGAATACACAGCACCAAAACCAGGGCAGGAAATGTTTATACCAAATTCAATCTCATGTTTGACATAGATATCCTTCTCGAATCGGAAAGGGACTCCGAACTGAAACATTTTTACAGTGTCAAGCCGGGTGACGACCATCCTCTTTTTTTATTGGACGAAAACAAAACCCTACAATTGGAACAGTCGTTCAGGGAGATGGTGGCCGAGTTTAATTCAGAATCTCCATTCAAAAAAACTTTCATACGAGCCAAGTTGATGGAAATTTTGATTATCGTCGCAAGAAGCCGAATGGAAGAAACGAAGGGGGATTTCGTAGCACCATTAAATACTCCCCCAATCGTGAAATCGAACAGAAGAATGACCGATATACTCCACTATATGAACAATCATTTCGTGACTGATTTGACGCTCGGCGGTCTTTCCCGGAAATTCAACATCAGCATTCCGCACATTAGCAAGATGATCAAAAAAACAACTGGTATGAACTTTTCTTCTTACCTGAATGAAATGAGGATCGAACTCGCCTGCAGTTTGCTTGTTTCCACGGAGATCAGCATTCTGGAAGTTTCGGAAGAGTCGGGGTATCGCTCATTCAAGACGTTTTCACGCAGGTTTCTCCAAAACAAAGGAATGTCTCCCACCAAGTACAGAAAATATCGTGCCGCTCTCGCAAACAACGACACAAACGCCAATTATCTTGACAAATCACATAAATACATATAATTACTCTTTTATGCACAGATATTAATTCCTTTCTGATTTGAAGTTATAGGGGGCCATTCCGGTGACGAATTATGAAATCTTGTCGGGCATTTCGGTCACTACGCTAGTCTGCAAAGCAACGCTCTTTGCTTCTTGGGCATGGAGTATTGACAGAGCAATCCGAAATCCTTTATTATTTATTATTGATGCATCAAACATCAAAATCATTAATACAGCAAATAAGGAGAGGAGGTATATGAAAATCGAACCGTTGGAGCCGCGGTCGTTCTCACCACCGTACGGAGAAGTGGTGGCGATCGGTCAGGAGCCCGGATACATTCTGCACATGCGGGATGACCGCGCAAACGGATGGATTTGGGCCAAGCCGTCCTCCCCGCGATCCCGTTCGGGAGAGGGGGTTTCACCCGAACAGCGATGAAGTTTTCATTTCGGTATCCTGTGATATAATGTTGTATGTCCCTGCACAGAAGCATCCGGGCGAGGTGCGGGCGTTCCATTTGACTGTTCTCCGGATTCGCGCAGGCGTATGGCATACCATTCGAAGCAGATCGGATGATACGCTCCTGCAAATTGTGGAAAACGCCGATGTGACAGGAGTCACGTGAAAACACTGGACAATACTTTGGGATCATGAAGATCGAAGGAATGAATTGAACCTCTTGATAAAAGGGTATTATGTTTACTGAATGTATCAAAATGGAAAGTTGGGGTGGATTTTTGGATTATTCGTCTATTTTTACGGAGATGAATTATGTTTCCGTAAGCGAAAAGGTTTATGAAGCGATCAAAGGTTCGATTTTGTCCGGAAAGCTGAAAGTCGGAGAGCAATTAAACGAGCGATTGATCGCCAAGCATATGGGCACGAGCGTATCTCCGGTTAAAGATGCGTTGAGAAAAATGGAAAAAGAAGGACTTGTCGTCATTGTCCCCCGTAAAGGTTCCTTTGTCGCGGAAGGAATTATGACGTCTATTGAAGAAATATACATGGTTCGAGGCGCTTTGGAGTCGGTGGCAGCCTATTTAGCCGCCCAAAAGCTGAATGAAGAGCAAGCGGAACGGTTGAGGACCCATTTTCGTCTGATGGAGGAAGCGACCCGCAAACAGGATCTGCTGCTAACGATTGATTTGAACCAGAAGTTTCACGTGATGATCCGGAAAATAGCCAACAATTCTTATTTGATGCATCAATTGGACGTGATTCGATCATTCGAATTGTCTACGCTGCAAAAACAATTTTTGTCCGAGCCGGAACAGCTAAATCTGGCGCTGGTGGAACACGAAAGCATTCTTCTCGCGATTCTGGACAAGGACGCTCTGTTGGCCGAGGAAAGGACAGCCAAACACATCCAACGAACGGTGGAGTATTTGCGTTCCAAAATGAATCCGCAGGTGCGTACATAAGGGAGAGAAAAACAGATTTGGCCTACGGCTGTTTTTTTCGAAATTTCATGATGCATCATATTTCAAGGACAATCAGGAGGACACTTGGCATGAAAACCACCTAGGTTGAAGCGGTCCCTCTCTGAGTGCCGCGGTCGAAGACAATGAAAGCGTACGGCGGCACGCTCACCTAATCCGACTTCGCAATCGTGGGTGGCCAAATGCTTTCGCCATCTGAAATTCAAAGTTGGCCGGCAGGGAACGGGTTTGGAACAGGCCGCATTGCAGGCCGTTCGCATACGCCATCGAGACCATCCAAGTGGACGTCGTTCCGAACTATCGAAGTCCGCTGAGGGCGGTTCAGGAAATCCGCAGGATGGAAGAACACGGACTGCTTATTGTCGAACAGCCCGTAGAATGATGCAGGATCGATTTCATGGCGCAAATCCGCCAGCGAATTTCCACGCCGCTGATAGCCGATATTGGATGGATGCCGTTGAATTGGCAAAACGCGAGGGGGCGGATGTGCTCAGCGTCTACGTCAGCGAAAGCGGAGGCCTGTTCAGCGATTTAAAAGCGTTTTCAATTGCGGAAGCGGCGGACATGCTCGCGCTCAACGGCAGCCAGTGCGGAATGGGGATCGCCACGCCCAGCTTCATCTTGCCGTTGATTCCGTTCCCGAAGATCATTGGAGAGTTTCCGAGTCGGGCAGCATATCTAAGTCCACCTCATGGACAGGTTGAATGAGTGCGACCAAAGAATTCCTGAGAAACCACTTTCTATGGCGAGTGGCTAAGGGGATGTGCGTTTGCGCTTTTTTCGGCACAACATTTTCTTGAGTTTCAATTTGGTTCCGCGAAAGTTGATGTCTCACTCTTTCAGTTATATCGAAATTTTGAGATTTAGAGAGCATTTGAGAGATAGGTGTTCTCATAGAGGGAGGATAGTTTAGTGTTAGTTGCTCCTGATATAGTCAAATTCTGAAGTTAGTTTCAGGGTGTCAGTTAGTTTTGTAGAGGCAGTTTTCCCCCGCTCATTAGTTTTATCTTCACGTATCTTAAAGTCCGTTTCCCAAATGCTAACCTCCGGACGGGCGTTTCCTCATCGTTAGTTTCTCATAGGCCTAGATTATTCAACAAGCTAATAGGTGATGTAATAAAATATCACATTAAAATTCAAAAAATGAGAATTTTCAATTGAGTCATGTAACAATATACTACATAAAAACTGAAAAATAGAAAATTTTGATTGACAATTACCAGAATATTAATATACTGAAGCTATTGATGCATCACATATCATTGTGAAGGGGGCTCTAAATGTCAGGAATAATATCATCAAAAAAATGGCTCGGGTTGGTCATTTGCTTGGCGTTCACAGTTTTTACGGCCGCATGCAACTCTAGCAGCTCCCCATCTCAGGCAACCGCTTCCACTTCGGTTTCGTCTGAAACCAAGATTCAGGGTTCGATCGAAGTGGGCGTGCTGCAAGCGGAGGGAACTTCCGGATACCAGTTTGCCGTTGATATGGCCAAGTCGATCACCGATAAACATCCCGGTACGGATATTAAATATCTATTCGCCAACACCCAGGCGCGTCCGGCGATTGATCAACGCTGGAGATCCGGAAATCCGCCGGATCTTGACTATTCTGTATTTAATTCCAAGCTTTCGAGAACGCATGAATTTGTCACGGGCGGCTTGCTTGAAAACTTGAAGCCCCAGATGGAGCAAACTCTTCCCTCAGGCGGCAAATGGCTGGATACTTTCCAATCCGCAGTGTTGCCTTTAATGGAATTGAACGGCGGCTATTACGCTATCCCAACGGAAATCACGGTGTTTGACCTTTTCTACAATGAAAAGATGTTTAAAGAATTTGGAATCAAGCCTCCAACGACTTGGGATGAACTCCTGACTGCGGGAGAGACGCTGAAATCCAAAGGAATAGACCCGATCGCAATAACAGGCCAAGTTGACCCGTACATGGCAATGTGGACGGATTACTTGTTCGCGAGGGAGGTAGGCGGACAGAAAGCTAGTGAAGCATTGTTCGGTAAAGGTGTGGCGGACGATCCCGGATTTTTACGTGCTGCGCAAAAGATTCAGGATATCCGCGATAAGGGCTTCTTTCTCAAAGGTTTTAAAGGAACCGACTTCACCGCCGCGCAGCTGGCGTTTTTCCAAGGCAAAGCAGGCATGATTCTGGTGGGAAGCTGGCTGGCGTCGGAAATGAAAGATTCCATTCCTGCTGATTTTCAACTGGGTGTCACGGCTTTCCCTGCAATCAAGGGAGGTCAAGGAGACCAGAAGGAGCTGTTCGGAACAGCGAACATGCTATCGCTGTCTGCAGCGTCCAAGAGCAAGGATCTGGCGATCGAATATCTCAAGCAAATCACAGATGTTAAACTTCAGGAAAAACGCGCGGAAACGATGTCGCTCATCTCGCCGATAAAAGGCGTGCCTGCACCGGCTAATCTCAAGGGAATAGACACTGTCGTAAGCGAGGGAAAGATAATTCAGAGATACCTAGGACTGGAAAATAATCCAGAGCTTCAAAACGTATACGGGGTCGAAGTCAACAAGCTCTTCTTCGGGGATTCCAGCGCCGAACAGTTCATTGCGAATCTCGACAAGATCATCAAGTCCCATCAGAAGAAATAAAACGGTAAAACGAACTGAGGAGCTTCATGCTCCCTTGCATGTCGAGATGCGGATCAGGAATCGACCGTAGGCGGGATGGTCAGCCTGCGGTCCAAGACACGATGAGCACCCTCAAGTTGGTTTATCTGCTGTTTTACTATGGCTCCAAAGCTTACGCCGTTTCTTGGGTGGATCGTTTTACGCAAACCGGGGACCGGTCATCCCCTTCCAAAAGGGTGAATTGAATGTATGCCAAAAACCGACAAAAATTGATCGTTCCCATGCTGCTTCCTGCCATGCTGCTTCTCGTCGTGTTTTTCTATTGGCCCGCCGTGAATACCGTTTGGGTTTCCTTTACGGATTGGAGCGGTGTACTGAAAAGCGGAAACTTTGCCGGGTTCGCTAATTACCATGCTCTGTTCAACGATTCCTTCTTTCTTCTGGCTGTCCGAAATACAGGCATGTTCTTTCTGATCGCGTGCATCATCATGTTTCCGTTGACCTTGTTTCTGGCAGTGGCTTTACGCAAAATTCCGGTAGGCGGGGGGACGTTCCGCTTCACGGTATTCGCGCCGGTCGTGCTGTCGGTCGTTGTGGCTGCGGTAGTATGGAAGTTCCTACTTAATCCGGAGATCGGCTTGTTCAATGAATTGCTTCGCCTGGCGGGATTGGAATCGTTGACCCGGGCTTGGTTGGGGGAACCTTCCATTGCCTTGGTGGCCGTCGTGTTGGCATCGATATGGCACGGGATCGGCACATGGGTCATCCTGGTTATGGCCGGAATGGACCGCATACCGACCGAACTATATGATGCCTCCGTCATCGATGGGGCGAATGAATGGCAATCCTTTCGTCACGTTACGTTTCCGCTTCTGGGCGAAGTTCTGCGTTCGTTGCTGATTTTGTCATTTGTGCAAGCAATGCAGGCATTCTCGTTTATTTACATCATGACCCGCGGCGGACCGCAAGGAAAAACGGAAGTGATGGGCAGCTACTTGTACAAAATGGCTTTCGAAGGACAGGAGTTCGCTTACGGGGCGGCACTGTCGGTGTTCATGGTTGTTATCATCATCGTCATTAGCGCCGTCGGCAGCAGGCTCTTCAAGCGGGACACATCCCAATATTGAGGTGATGGCATGAGGATTCTGAAAACCAGCACAAAAATTTACTATTTGGTGCTCATCCCATACGGTTTGTTTACCGCGTTCTGCTTTGCCTGGCTTGTGGTGACTTCCTTAAAATCGAATGCCAGTTTCTTCGCCACGTCCCCATGGTCGTTTCCTGACAAATTTCAGTGGGGCAACTATATCCGAGCATGGGAAATAGCCAACATAGGCAGTTATTTCGTCAACAGCATGATCGTCACGACGGTGGCCACGCTAGGAACTTTGATCATTGCAAGCATGGCAGCCTACATCGTGGCGCGTATTCCTTTTCGATGGAGCGGCATGGTTCAGATCTTTTTTCTTGTCGGCATGATGCTGCCGCCGTTCATGATCGTCATTCCCCTGTATTCGGTATTGCAGACGATGTTCTTACTGAACAGCATCTGGGGATTGATCTTCGTTTACATTACGACACAGATTCCATTCAACTTATTCATCATTTCCAGCTTCTATAAATCGATTCCATACGATTACGAAGAAGCGGCAGCCATTGACGGAGCCGGTCCGTTCCATATTTTCGCCCGCATTATCGCCCCGCAGACATGGCCTGCATTAGTAGGGTGCGGAATTATCAATGTGCTTCACAATTGGAACGAATTTTTGTATGCGCTGGTCTTCGTCAGCGACAAGAAAAACTATACACTGCCGCTGGGATTATTCCGGCTGAACGAAACGGCGCTGTATTCGGCGGATTGGGTGACCTTGTTTGCCGGTATGGCGATATCGAGTGTTCCGGTTCTGATTCTGTTCGCTCTGATGCAGAAGCATTTTACTTCCGGCATGTCGCAAGGAGCGTTGAAATAATCAACGATTGCGACAACTTCTAACAATTCGATTGATTGCGGGGGAGAAACCGATCATGATGGTATGGCCATTGGAACCGAAAATGTTTGCCCCATATGGGGACGTAGTCGTTGTCGGAGAAGAACCAGGATATGTTTTGCGGATCCGGGATGACCGCGCGACCGGCTGGATCTGGGCGACAAGTTGTCCGTCATCCGAACCCGTGCAGGAGATGGGATTTCATCCGAACAGCGATGAGGTATTCATCCCGGTGCACGGTGCCATGGTGCTGTATGTAGCCGAACAGGATCGACCCGATGATATCAAGGCTTTTCATTTGACCGATCCAATCCGCATACGCTCCGGTGTTTGGCATGCCATCGTCAGACGTTCGGAAAAGGCACTTCTTCATATTGTGGAGAATGCAGATGTAACGGGAGTAACGAGGAAGCTTGGCCGTGTATTGGAATAATTTATGCGGTCCCGGCAGGGCGAATATGAACATCATAATGTTTGAAGCTTTCTGGTGAACCCATTCCTTTAATAAATTTAGGTGGTGGCCGTTGGTGGATTATTCGTCCATTTTTACCGAAATGAACTCCGTCTCCATAAGCGAAATGGTATATGAGGCTATCAAGAGCTCGATTCTATCTAGGAAATTAAAGGACGGGGAGCAGTTCAACGAGCGAGCAATCGCCAAGCATATGGGAACTAGCGTTTCCCCGGTCAAGGATGCGCTCCGCAAGCTGGAGAAGGAAGGATTAGTGGTCATTATCCCGCGAAAAGGTTCGTTTGTAGCGGAAGGCATAATGACATCCATAGAAGAGATTTATATGGTTCGGGCAGCGATGGAATCGGTCGCCGCTTATTTGGTCGCCCAAAAGCTGACCCCCGAGAACGCCGAAGTGCTCCGAAACCATTTTCGGATGATGGAAGAGGCGACCTGGAAAGAGGATTTGAAACACACAATGGAGTTAAATCGCAAATTTCATGTGCTAATTCGGAAGCTTGCAAACAATTCGTATCTGATGCGGCAACTGGATGTCATCCGATCATTCGAAATATCCACGCTGCAGGAAGAGTTCTTGTCCGAGCCGGCAGAATTGGGAAGGGCGCTTGCAGACCACGAAGGCATTCTGAAGGCAATTCTGGAACGGAACGCGCCTCTGGCCGAGAAAAGGACATCCGAGCACATTCATCGTACGGTCGAGTATCTGCGTACCAAAATGTCGTCGCGGACTTCATAAACAAGGTCTACGCGGCCATTAGCTTGTTCTTTTTCGGATACGTATGATGCATCACATGTCACTAGATAGGTTGGAGGGGTTCGGTTTATGAAAATTACCAAGGTCGAAGCGGTGCCGGTTTGCGTGCCGCGCTTAAAAACAATGAAAGCGTTCGGAGGAACAATTACCGCATCCGACTTTGCCATTGTTTTTATCGACACAGATGAGGGACTTCAAGGCTTGGGTGAAATCTCGATGAATGTGGATCGCAACGGGCGGTCGCTCAGCCGTGACGTCAATGAAATCTTCGCTCCGCTGCTAATCGGTCAGGATCCTCTTCAAGTCCACCGGCTGTCAACGTTGATCGATAAAACCATCTTGGGATCCGGGGCCGCAAAATCAGGGGTTGAGATGGCCTTAATGGATCTTGCAGGCAAGGCGTTGAACGCGCCTGTGTACCAACTACTGGGAGGGAAGTGTAGAGACGAAGTCTCGGTAACGTGGGGATTTCCCTACGGAAATCCGGAAGAAACAGCCGAAGAAGCATTGGAATGGGTTGAGAAAGGCTTCATGCACCTGAAATTCAAAGTAGGCAGACCGGGAACGGGCTTGGATCAGGCAACCTTGCATGCCGTTCGCAAACGCGTAGGAAACGGTCCCACCATCCGGGTGGATGCGAATACGGCTTACAGCAGCCCACTTGAAGCGGTACAGGAAATCATCCGGATGGAAGAGTTCGGGCTTTTGCTCGTCGAGCAGCCGGTAGAAGGACGAAGGATCGATTTTATGGCGCAAATTCGTCAACGCATCACGACTCCGCTGATGGCCGATGAATCGATGTACCATTGGAAGGATGCTGTGGAGTTGGCGAAATGGGAAGCGGCCGATGTGCTAAGCATTTATATCAGCGAAAGCGGCGGCGTGCTCAGCGCTTGGAAGGCATTTGCCATCGCCGAAGCGGCGGGGATGCCTGGATTGATTGGCAGCCAGTGCGAGATGGGCATCGCGACAGCAGCGCAGCTTCATCTGGCCGTCAGCATTCCGGAAATGAAATATGCCTCGGATATAACAGGCCCGCTGCGTTATCCGGATACACTGGTTGAGCAGCGGTTCGAATACCGCAATGGGTTCGTGAAGCCGCCGGAAGGCATTGGACTCGGCGTTACGCTGGACCGGGAAAAGTTCAATTATTACCGCAGCGATCGCTGATACGAAAGGGGATGAAGCAAGATGAACATATTGCAACGTTTGGAAGACCTTCAAATTACGCTGGCGCCTCCCGTTTCGAATAACAAGCCTTATGGAACTTATGTAGTTATTGGAAATATGGTGTTCCTGTCAGGTCACGGACCGGACAGGGCAGGCGCCAAATGGAAGGGTGGCGTAGGAACGTCTTATTCGGTAGAAGAAGGATACACCGCAGCCCGCTCCTGTGCGGTGAATTTGCTCTCTACCCTTCAGGCAGCCGTCCCGGACCTAAATGCTGTACGGATTGTTAAAGTGACCGGTTTCGTTCAGGCACCGTCCGGATTTGCGGAACAGCCGCAGGTTATCAATGGCTGTTCCGACCTGCTGCGAGAACTTTACGGGGACGAACGTGGAAAGCACGCCCGGTCGGCAATTGGAGTAGCGAGTTTGCCCAATGATTGGCCGGTTGAAATCGAAATGATCGCAGAAATCGTCCAGGCGGTTACGGCATTAACGAGGACATAACGGGAAGTAGGAGCGAACCATGAAGTTGCAAATAAGTGAAGTGCGTAAGCAGCTTGGGGATATTCAAGGCATTCATGTCGTTCCGTTTCGCGAGGACGGGGCAGTAGACGAAGAGGCCTTGGTCGTACATCTGCAAAACTTGTCGTCGTCCGGCATCCCTGTGATCGTCACTTGCGGCAATACTGGTGAATTTTATTCCCTCAGCTTGGAGGAAGCGCGGAGCGTTACGCGAATTGCCGTGAAGACTGTGGGAGACCGGGCATTGATGGTCGGAGGGATTGGATATGATACGGCAACCGCGGCCGAGATGGGACTTTACGCGGAGGAATGCGGCGCACAAGCGCTCATGCTGCATCAACCCGTCCATCCTTTTCAGAGTGAGAGAGGGTATTTCGAATATGTTAAAGCGATATCGATGAAAACCAAATTGCCGCTTCTTCTATATGTGAAAATACCGCTTTCTCCGGAGTGGTTTCCACGGCTCGCTGACTTGGACGGTGTGATCGGCGTCAAATATGCTGTTCCCGATCCATTGGCGTTCGCTGAAGCCGTCCGAACAGAAACCGAACGTCTCGTATGGATCTGCGGCTTGGCCGAAATGTGGGCGCCTCTGTTCGCCGAAGCCGGCGCGACAGGCTGGACGAGCGGTTTGGTCAACGTGGCCCCCGCCATCTCAATCGGCATGCGGGATGCGCTGGAGCAGGGGGATAAGGAGCGCCTGTGGAAGTTGTGGCATTTAGCCGTTCCTTTCGAGAAGCTTCGCGCCCGCTATCATGATGGAAACAACGTATCCGTTGTGAAGGAAGCTATGGCCCAGCTCGGATTGGGACCGAGACATGTCCGGCCTCCGATTCATGAACTTCCGGCCGAAGAGCGGGCGGAAGTCGACAGGATCTTGCGAACGTTGGCATCATACTAATGAGAGGATGTGGGACCGGTCATGAAATGGTTGGATGCTCATGTGACGGTCGGGGATGGGGTACATTTCAAGCTTGATCCCGGCCGGCTTCTAGATGCTATGGACAGGCATGAAGTGGAGACGGCTGTATTGTCGCCGCCGGATCATGAAGTTGCCTTCCATAACGAGGAAGGCAACGAATCCATGCTCAAGCTGATTCGCGCTTATCCGGGAAGATTCGCCGCATATGCCGTATATTCCCCCTGGCGTTCGCTGAAGGGGACGGCTCCTCTGGAAAAAGCATTGGAAGGCGGCTGCAGGGGGATAAAGCTGGATGTTATGGTACAGGGCTGTTCTCTGTTAGATCCTATAGTGGATCCGCTCATCGATGCCGCGCGCCGCCACCGCGCTTTCGTTTATGTGCGCACCGGCGCTTCCATGCATGCCTTGCCGCTTCAAGCTGCGGAGCTTGCGAGGCGTCATCCGGACGTATCATTCATTCTGGGCCGGATGGGAAAAACCGATTACGCCGTAGAAGCCATCCCGGCACTGCTTCAGGTTGACAATTTGTATGCGGAAACCGTTCATAATTACGTGCCCTATTTGAAGACGCTTATCGCAAAAATAGGGGTAGGACGAATCTTATTTTCATCCGATTTGCCGCTTACTTCTTATGAACGAGAAACGGAAAAAATCAAGGATCTGCAATTGCCCGACGAACTATTGGAACCGATCGTTCATGGCAATCTGCTTCGATTGCTTTCACCGGATAAGGAGGGTTTATATGATCGTTGACGCCCATAGCCATTTGATGTGGTATCCGGACCACTTGGACAAACGTTACGCGGAGGCTGCGCTCGCTTCCAAGCTGGTAAAGCTCAAACGTTCCGGAGGAGAGGCTTACCAGGGCAAGTTGGATTTGCACGCCTATGACTCGCTCCCGGAAGAACATTGGAAAGCGTCTGAACCCGCCGGCAAAGTCGTCGTATTCGGACTGCAGGCAAGGCACTCGGGCATATGGATCCCCAACGAAATCATCGCCCATTACCGGGATGAGCATCCCGAGAAGATCGAAGGCTGGGCGTCCGTCGATCCAACACAGGATGGTTATCTGGATGAGTTCTATCACTGTATAGAGACACTTAAGCTTACCGGATTGAAATTGGGGCCGATCTATCAGAATATTCATCCCCAGGATCCACGAATGCATCCTCTCTATGCTGTATGTCAGAAATTGGGGATGCCCATCATGTTTCATCAAGGAACGACTTTCCCGAGACAAGCACCATTGAAATACGCAAGTCCGCTGCAAATTGAAGATATAGCCATCCAATATCCGGAATTGAAAATGATCATCGCGCATCTCGGTCATCCTTTTGAAGACGAGACCGTTGCCGTGATCCGCAAACAGCCGAATGTATTCACCGACATCTCCGCCGTTCATTACCGGCCATGGAGGTATTGGGACTCCATGGTCAAGGCGGTGGAATACGGAGTTGAAAATAAAATTTTGCTGGCTTCCGACTTTCCTTCCGGCACGATTACGAATGTCATCAACGGCTTGAAGAACATCAACAAAGTTGTGGACGGAACGCCGCTTCCCCGCATCTCCGATGAAGTGATAGACATGATCATGCACGAGAACTGGAAATCCATTTTTCCTCAATGGGCCAGCTCGAACAAGGAAGTGTAGTCATGACCGCTGTTATCAACATTGCGGTGATTGGATGCGGAGACATCGCCTTTCAAGCGCATTTTCCTAGTTTTCTCAGACAGGAAAGAATCCGGGTTCAGGTCTTGTGCGATCCCGATCGGGAAAAATTGCGCAGAGCGGCGGATTTGTTTCCCGAAAGCACCGTCTATACGGATTCGGACGATGCGCTGTTGCACCCCGACATTCAAGCTTCTTTCATCCTTACGCCGCCTGCCGCTACGCCGCATTTGGTGATGGAAGCCTTGAAGAGGAACACCCCCGTGTTCTGTGAGAAACCTATGGCGCTTCAAGAGAATCTGGCTCTCCAAATCATCGAGTTGGAGAAAAAGGCCGCCGTTCCAGTTCAAGTGGGGATGAAGAATAGCTTTCATCCTCTGATGACCGAACTACGGGAACGGATCTGTGCCGGATGGTTCGGTTCACCTGTTGTTTACCGGATCGGCGTATTCGATGAGGTGTTTGATCCGGATAATACGGAACATACGGGACGAATTGTGCGTGCATTGCAGGAAGGAAGCCCCCTTGCCCATGAGGGGGCGCATGTCGCAGAGTGGCTTCGCGAGTTTACGGATAATGCGGCTGCTGCGTCTGTTCGGGCGGACGGGGTCCGCTCGGAACCCCATTGGCCTAGCCCGAATTATGTTACGGCGTCCGTGTCGTTCGACAACGGAGACTTGGCGCAAATCGACGCAGGTTGGCTGTATCCCGCTTTCTTCCGGAGTTCGATCGACGTCTTCGGACCCAAAGGCGTCGCGCGGTTAACCCGCGCGGAGAACACCCTGGCTTTCCGGCGATTGAACGAAGAGGAAGTCATCACGGAAGACCGCGATTGGAATGTCTTATGCTTTGACCGCCAGCTGAACCACTTTATCAAGTGCCTGGATGAACGGTTGACGCCTTCGCCGGGCACCAGAGAAGCGTTGTACGGAATCCGCCTGATCGCCGCCATCGAACATGAATTAAGGGAGGGACAAGCCTATGGGCAGCCGGCTCATCCATGATGATGAAGGAAGAGTGTTGGAACATCAATACGAGGAGATATCCCGGTTCAGCATCGCACGGAAGCTGCTGAAACTCGAGCCGGGCGATTTTCCGCTTGAGAGGTCAAAGCTCTGTTTGTTTGTGGCCGAGTACGATGGAAACACATTACCGCTCGAAATTTTCATTAATGGAACTCGCTATGAACTGCATTCGGGGGAAACCAAGAGACTTTTCCATTGGAGACAGCTAGAAGTGGATCCCGCAGATTGGATTCCAGGCTTGAATGTGGTCGAACTACGCAGTTCAGAGCTGGCCCACTGTACATGGATGATGGCGGTAGAAAACCGGCCCGGTCCGCTGCGCAGCCAGAAAAGCTTCGACGAAGGTGTGAGTTGGCAGGATGGGAGATTGGGCGTGAATTATACCGTGCAAGGGGAATACCTGATCAGGCTGTTGGTTGAAGGACCATCGATCCCGAAGGAGCGGGATTATCCGCAGCTTGTATTTCAATCTCTCAATCATCCGGCACTCGCAAGGTTTTCACAGTCCGAGCAGCTGCATGAAATTACGAAGGCCGCCGAAGGGGACTACGGCAAAGCGGTGTTGCTGTGCAGTTGGGCTGGAAAACAATGGAGATATACATACGGCACGGTATACACGCCTTTTTTTCTCCCTACGCTGCTGCATTGGAGAAGAAACGAAAGGGGGCACGGATCGGGCAGTGTCCGGGGCTACTGCGTTCATTACGCCCATTTGTTGATCCAGGCATGTTGGGCAATTGGGATTCAGGCACGCGGAATTGCGCTGCCTCCCTATGACAAGACGAAGGGGAGCGGTCATTTTGTGATGGAAGCTTTCTGCAGGGATCAGGACAAGTGGGTCATGTTCGATGCGAATTACGATTTGCACCTTCGCAAGGATGGCGTGCCTCTCCATACGGCCGAATGGATGGCGTTGCGCAACCGGGGAGATTCAAATCGAATTGAAGTCGTTCGAGGGACGTCATTTGGATTTAACGATAAATTTGATTTTTTCCTTGATCATCTTCACACGGCGAGATACGAAAATTTCGCCGTGCCTCTCCGCAGTGACTTGTTGGACAGACCTGACCTGTATCTAGTGCACCATGGAGCGATTCCTGCCGTGGACTACCATGAAACGCAATTTATCTATTACGATGTATCCGGAACGTTGGAAGAAAGATTTCCCTATGCAACGAAAGACGCAAATCGGCTATATGCGGCTCCCCATGTCGCCATAAGGAGTGAATAAGAATGATATTCGATTTTCATCTTCATTTTCCATTCGGACGAAGCGGAAGTCCGAAATGGAAGGATGAAGACTTCCTGGACATGATGGATTCGGCCGGTGTCGCGAAAGGTGTCATCTTTACGATTGACGGATTTTACACGGAACGGTACGAAGTCGAGAACGAAGGGCTTTGCGAAGCAGCGGAACGGCAGCCCGAGCGTTGGGTTCCTTTCTGTTCGGTAAATCCCAAACAGGGAAAAGCGGCGATCAAGGAAGCCATACGTTGTTTCGAACAGCTGCGAATGCCTGGGATGAAGCTGCATCCGTGGATACAAGGCTTCCATCCGATTTGCAAGGAAATGGAAGAAATTTGTGAAATTGCCGGCCATTATCGGGCGCCTATCCTATTCCATGACGGGACGCCTCCGAACTCTTACCCACTCATCATCGGCTGGTTGGCCGAAAAGCATCCGGAAACGACGTTTATTTTGGGTCACGGAGGGCTCTTCGATTTATGGCAGGAAGCGGCGGTCGTCGTCAATCGTCATGCCAACGTTTACGTGTGCGTATGCGGGACGGCTCCTGAAGGCATATTCCGCAAGGTTGTCGAAACGGTGCCGTCCGACCGGGTGCTCTTCGGTACGGATGCCGGATTAAGCCGCGACACCTATATGGCTCAATTTCGAACTCGAATTGTAAAGCAAATGCCGCTCGAAGAATCGCTGCGCCGAAAGTGGCTGTATGAGAATGCAGACATCCTGCTGGCGCGAAGCGGAATACGGTCGACAAAATGATGGGAGTGGGAAATATGCATATGTTGATGGACATGACGCGGGAGGAAATCAGAAGCATCGCGCCCGACGCTACCGTCGTGCTGCCGGTCGGAGCGGTTGAACAGCATGGGTATCATTTGCCCGTATCCACGGATGTTCTGCTTGTGGAGCGAATCGCCGTGCTGAGCGCAGAGCTTGCAGGGCTGGAAATTCCGCTCGTGCTGGCTCCAACGCAGCCATTCGGCTTTTCCCACCATCATTTTTTATACCCGGGAGCAATGTCGCTCCCTACGGACTTGCTGCAGAAAGTGCTGGTGGAGCTTGTTGAAAGTCTGATCCGCAGTGGATTTCACCGGATCTTTATTTTGAACGGGCACGGAGGCAATGAAGAATGCGTCCGGATTGCGGCACGGATGGCTGCACTTCAACACCCGGTATTGGCCGGAGCCGGTTCTTATTGGACGATGGCGTGGGATGACATGCGCGAGTACGGACTTCAGCAGGGCTTATACGGGATGCCCGGACATGCCGGCGCATTCGAGACGTCGATGATGTTGGCTGTCCGTCCGGATTTGGTGCATATGGATCGTGTGCCGGTACGGCAAGGGCATGAGGCTGGACCCCCGGGAAAAGGGCTGCTGGAGCGCCCGAGAATCGAGCACCACGCATCCTGGTCCCGGATCGACGGATATTCGGACGAGCCGCTTAAGGGAGAGACGCGTCACGGAACGGCTCTGCTGAAAATCATCTCAAAGGCGGTAGCGTCCGAATTTATTACGTTTCATCACAAGTTATGAACCGTTTCTCTGTTTATCTATACCCCTGGGCACTGCAAGATCAGGTGTTGAAGCCGTCGCGGATGAGCTGCTTGTCATCGGACCGCTACATAGCCGGACTGGATGCTGGCGTGTTCGTTGAAGCTTGCTAATTCTAATTGGGAAGGTGCTACAAAGCTTTTAATCTCTATTATTTTAAGCTTTAAAATTATTAGTAATTGGAGGGAAGTAGAAGATGAGTGTGATTCGAAAAGGGTATTCAAGACAAATGCTTCGCATTGGTGGGGTGCTTATGGTTGTAGTTACGTTATTTTGGCAGACTCAAATATCTTACGCTCTAGGAAATGCATCTTCAGAACGAGTGACGGCCGCAACGATTACCGACTCGCTGCATATTGGAAACGTGGTACCGACATGGGGACAGCAGATACCGAAGCTTGTTTATGACGGGAAATGGTATTATGCAGCCTCCTTGGATGGTGAAATGTATAACTATCCATGGGATGGAAAAATATTTAAATCTCCGGACGGCGTGAACTGGTCGCTTGCAGCACAATTCAATAATCAAACGACCTATCAGCCTCCAGGATTGCTGCTGGATTATAAAGGCGACCTACATATGCAAGTGGGCTGCTATGGATATGCAGATAAGCCTTGTTTCCCGGGTTTTCAAACGAATGGAACTGGTGCGGTTTCCTATCACCATGTTGTGTTCAATAACCGTCTTGCAGATGGATCGTTTGATTTCTCCACTTTTGCAGATCACAGTGTAATGAACAGTCCGTTCTATTATATGGGAACGGCTGTTGATAAAACCGGTCGGTATATTTATACGGCATACGCGGATGATGTCTGGGATCTTCATTTGGCGGTATTCGATGTAAAGAAAAACGATTATATCGTGCAAAAAGTCATTGTGACTCCTCCTTCTAATAGAGCTTGGTTGTACCCTAAAGTACAACCTGGAAACAAGCCTGGTGAAGTGAGTATTTTAACCGGCCAGTATGTATTGGGATCTCCCAACTCTGCAGTTTATGATGACGTTTTCTACCTGAATAGTACGGATTTCGGTCAAACTTGGTCCTCACCGCAACTCGTAACCCATGTTGATAATCCTAACGGATATGAACGTTGGGTCGACGCGACGGATCTTGCCATTGATGCCCACGGGCAGATTCACATGTTGTATTTTGAGAAATCTGACGGCAATCCGGATAACGAGCTGTGGTATAAGGAAGGAATAAACGGCTCGCCGGTCGGATTAGGCAAGCTGGATAATCATGCTCAGCTCAAAATCGCTCCAAATGGAGAACGATTTATTTTTACAAGTGAAGGTGCAGGACTGGCAGTGTACCGCAGCACGGACGGTGTCCAATGGTCAAAGGAATATTATCCGGTCGACCATGTTCAGAGCATCTTTTGGCCGACGTTAGTTGAAAAAAGTAATGGAAGTAAAACGAAACCGCATGAGGTTAAAATGATTGTAGCGGGACAGGTTTCAGGGAGCAATGCATTTTCTCATTTATTGATGCTTACTTATAGCTGGTCTCCAAATCAACAAGGTAATAACGAGGCGGAATAATATGATTATGTAGCCCATTAAGATCTACACAAACTGATAGAAAGGTGCTGGCCAAGAATCAAATCCAGCACCTTTTGTTTGCTTAGCTTCGTATGCCGAATTTCAGCCCAGTTGACATCATTCCAGCCTAAATGGAAAAAACTCTACGTAAACCCGGGATTCTCTTCAGTCTAAATGTTCAATGCCAGGGCAAAATAGAAAACAACTTTTTCAGTAGTGAATTGTCTCCTCTTTCAGTTGAGGATGAACAGTCTGGATCGACTTAGAGACACGATTAAAAAAGCGCTCCTGCGAATATTTCCGCAGGAGCGCTTTTCGTAGGAATAGATTGTCTGGCTTAGCGATAGTCGGCGCGAATGTCCAGCTTGCCCGTTAATCCGGTCAGATCGATTGTATCGGTGGCGGAATCGAATTGGCTAAACGGTCGTCCGTTCACATTGACGCCGGTCAACTGCTTGCCATCGGGAACCCGCAGTCTGAGCTGCAGGCTTCCGATCGGAGTCCGGTCAGGCACATCCAGGTCGACATTGACCTTATTGTGCTTAATATTGGAAGTAATCGTATAGCTAATTGGACCAAATGAGGTCGGCGAGTTTTGAACCTCGATTTTTTTACCTTCATCCAACCAGTCTCTCGGTGTGGAAAAGGCTAGCTGCAAGCTTTGAGGCTCTCCTTTGTTATTAGTCACTTCATTGATCAGCATGAGGCGCAGCAGTCTCAGGAATAAACCGTTGTTGGCGCTGTTTGGCGAGAGATACATTCCTCGGTAATATTCATCCGATGCCCAACCGTTCTCGAAGCTCGGCGGGGTACATGGGGCTCCAATCTCGCAGGCTCCAAACTGTAACGGCCATTTGGAAGCTAGCGGACCGATATTAGCCGCTTCGCCGGTAATAAAAGTATTTCTAGTCATTCCATGGGCAAGTTGGTTGTACAGGCTCAGAACCAACTGATCGGATTGGTCGTTATCCGCCAAAAACTTCGCTTGTTCAACTGCGTATACGCTGTTGATTGCGCCATCCCGTACCTTCAGCAGTCCCAGTATGCGGGAGCCGTAATTATACAGATATTGGAGCGTAGCTATGGCCTCTGGAGATTCTGGTTCGTAGACATGGGCAGAATAGCCATATTGCACCACAAGATTCCAGTAACTGCCCAGAAGAGTCGACGGAATGTCAAGATAAGGCTCCTCTTTATCCAGCAGCATAACTGGCGTAAATAGACTTCCGTCTGCCAGTGTAATGCTAGAATCCTGTACAGCTTTGTCAAACCATGTACGCAGATCGTCTGCAACAGCTTTGTAAGTATCGCTCAGCTGATTTTCCCCCATCTGCTCCCAGACGGATGAAATGCTTTGCAATCCATATAGAGCCGTTCCGATCTGATGCAGCCCATAGACCTTGCCTTTCACGTCGCTGGAATATTGCTGCTGTGCTAGCAAATGGTTAGGGTCGCTGGCATGCTGGGCTGCTAGATCGGCAGCGTAGCTCTCGTATGCCGTCAGGTTCTCCTTAATTAGGGAGGGGTCGCCTGTTAATCGATAATAATCGGCGGCATGGGATAGTTTCTCGCCGATTTCCCAGTTGCGCCGGTCAATTCCTTTGGACTTGGGCAACAGGTCCTGCAGTGCTTGCTTATAAACATTCGTGAACCCGTAGCGTCCAATTGTATCCATTGTGCTACTGCTTTCCGGCTGATAGAAGGCCTCATAAGCATTTCCGAGACTATAGCGCCATGTCATTAGCAGGTCTTGAATCAGGAGGTTGCGCTGGGCATCCATAATCTTAGATTCAGGCACCTTGAGCAGGCTTCCCTCGGATAGCCGGTTGTTCCAGTAAGTGGAAGAATTTTCCGAGGCCTGTTTCTGCCCCTTCTTGTCAGCCGTTATCGCCGGAGCGTTTGCTACAGGGGAAACCGGCCGAATAAAATACACGGAAGTTTTCCCGTTTTTCTCAAGACCCAGGTCGTAGACCAGATCGGAATTGCTGAAGGTGGCGCCAGGGCTGAAATAAAGATAGGTTTGGCCTTGATCGTCCATCAGCTTATTGCCTTCTTGATGCAGATCGCAGTTCCCGCAAACCTGAATCCGGATGGCGGACTGTCCCGATTTCTTCATGCTGTGGTCTGCCGTGATTTCCACATAACTGGCAATCGTGTCGGTACCTGGAATAGCCGTCGCAAGTGACTCCTGATGATACGTGATTCCTTGATGATCCTTATAATTGAGCTCGAGGATAGGGAGGTAACCCTTGTACAATTCGGGTGTGCTCAGGTTAGTCAGGCAAGAACCGAATTGCTCTTTACCATCGGCTCCGACGAAAATCCGAGAGCTGAGGTTGCCCACTTTGTTTGAGATAATCTGGCTGCCGTCCGCCACGGTAAGGGCCACATTGCCCGGCGTAGTCGGCTGCTGGGGCTGCCCGAACGGTATGTAATAGACGCCGGTATCAGTTAGGAATCCTCCCCCCGCGGCCGGGGCAATGGCATACATGATGGGAGAGAGGTAATCTTTCACGTTGTCATAGGTAGGACCTTCCGGCTTGGCAAGAACCTGCTGGCCCCAGATATCCTGTGTTGTCGTCAATGCTTCGACGACTCCGTTCTTGTACTGGCTGCTCAAGGCGGGCGAGTTGGTCCCCGGAGGGCAGCCTACCGTACCGGGGTTAAGACCTACGGCTATCGGAGCCCCGTTATCTGCAGCAGACGTCGGGAAAACAGCTGAAAAGAAAACGCACATAAGGACAATGGACGAAAGTATCGATTTGATCGGCTTTCTCATCGATGAAAGTCACTCCTTTTTCATTATTGGTGTCATTGTCTTTACTATCCGAATTACCTCATCTCACCACCTCCCCAATTTTAAAAACTCTGAATAACGGAATTGATGCCAGTTGCCACTAAGAGTATGAAAGTCAAGCGCCGAAACGCCGTTTGGTTGATTCTCTTGTGCAGCACGGAGCCGAAAGCTTGACCGATAAAAATTGCCGGAATCAACAGCAAATCCAGGAGCAGGTCGGTATGGAAACGTCCGATAGAGAGTAAAATCGCTAGACTTGCCGGGTAGACAACACAGTAATAGGCCATGGATGTGCCTCGAAAGATGTTCTTGTCCATATTCTTCGACATGAGATAAAAGATGATCGGTGGACCTGGCACTCCGATGCTGGAGGTTAGAAACCCTGACAGAAACCCGATCCGTTTGCCGTCCCCCAGAGGAAAACGAATTTTAATCATGATGGATAAGGCTGATAAGATGATTGCGAAGCCGACGATCAGCTTCAACCACGCGACATCTGCGGTATAATACAATAGTCCGCCAAGCGGCAATCCGAACAGACTGCCTATTAAAAGCCGCTTCAATAAGAGTTTGTCGATATCTTTAACTACCCTTGGAAGGGTAGTTAAAGAAGAAATCAAAGACAGAAACACGCTTAATAAGATTGCATAATGGGTTGGATACAACAATATAAACAAAGGAATAGCGATAATAGCGAACCCAAAGCCGGTGCTGGTTTGAATCATTGCTGCCAGCAGTACGATGGGAAAAGCGAGCATCCATTCACTCCACATACGAGTCTCCTTACAGGCGCATCGGCGGCGGGTCGAGGTAGACTGTCTTGACCTGGGTGAAGAACTCGCGGGCAGACTTGCCCTGCTCCCGGGAATTGGAGCTGGAGTCCTTCATGCCGCCGAATGGAACGTGCGGTTCCGCGCCTGCCGTTTCGGAATTGACGTGCACGATGCCACACTCGACCTCTTCGATGAAATGCATAGCTTTGGCAATGTCCCGGGTGAAAACCGCTGCGCTCAGGCCGAAGTTGCTTCTATTAACCATGGAGACAGCTTCGTTCGCATCTGCGGCTGAGATCACGGACACGACAGGGCCGAATATCTCCTCCGTGGCGATACGGCTTCCGGGGTCCACATCCGTGAAGACGGCGGGGGACATAAAATAACCGCCCATATCAATCGACTCTCCGCCCGTTGCAAGTCGGGCTCCTTCCCGTTTACCGATCTGGATATATTCGAGCACGGTTCGCTTCTGGTTAAGGGAGGCTAGAGGGCCCAAGTATGTTTGTGAATCCAGCGGATCACCGACTTGGAGTTTACGGCTGCGCTCGACCAGTGCTTCGCTAAAGGCATTCACTAACGGTGCTTCCACGATAACCCTGCTGGTGGCGGTGCATTTTTGCCCTGTTGAACGCATGGCGCCGCGGATCGTCATCTCTACCGCCAAATCCAGATCGGCATCCGATAGAACGACGACGGCGTTTTTACCGCCCATCTCCAATTGAAACTTAGTTCCTTTCTCGGCGCAGACGGCAGCGATGCTTCGCCCCACGCCATTGGAGCCCGTAAAGGAAATGCCTTGCAAACGGGTATCCGCGACCAGCGCGGATCCGAGAATGGAGCCTTGACCGTACACTACGTTTAATACACCTTCCGGCAGTCCGGCATCTACTAGCGCTTGCGTCAGATGATATGCCGTGAGCGGAGTTAATTCCGCCGGCTTCCAGACTACGGTATTCCCATAGACGAGGGCGGGCGCAATCTTCCATGCCGGAATGGCGATCGGGAAGTTCCACGGTGTGATGATCCCGACGACGCCCAGTGGAACCTGTCGGGTATAGAGCAGGGTGCTTGGGTCGGTTGCCGCATAAACATGCCCCGTCTCTTGTCGGGATTCACCGGCATAATAGCGTAGGAGCGCAGCTGCGCGCATCGTTTCTCCTTTAGCTTCGGGGAAGGTTTTCCCCTCCTCCAGGGAGAGATCCCGGCTGATTTCATTGGCTCTTGCCGTGAGGATATCGGCTGCGCGGTACAGAATTTCCCCTCGTGCCACCAAGCTCATGCTGCGCCACTTGGGATAAGCAGCCGCCGCAGCCGCGACGGCATCCTGCATATCGATCGGGTCGCTTTCCGGAAATTCCCCCAGGACCTCCGTGTTTCGGCTGGGGTTGAAATCTTGTAAAACTCGCCCGGAACGGGCAGCAACCCATCGGCCGTCTATAAGATTTTGATAAGAATCCATAATGATGCCTCTCCTTTCTGCACTGGCGTCCAGAAGGGATTATCCCTTGAGGGCACCTGCCGTAAGCCCCTTGGTGATTTGTTCCGATAGCATTAAATACAGAATAAGGACCGGAAGCATGGTGATCATCATACCGGCGCACAGATAGACCCATTGGGCGGTGACCTCAGCGTTAACATCGAGATGGTATAAGCCGACGGCGACGCTGTAGTTGGATGGCCGGGTCATAAAGATCAGCGCGTAGAAGAACTCGTTCCATGCCCAAAGAAAGTTGACGACGAATATTGCAGACATTCCCGGCATCGCCATAGGAATGAAGATAAGAAAGAAAGATTTTGCCAGATTGGCGCCGTCAACGACCGCAGCCTCTTCCAATTCATGGGGGATGGCTTTAAAGAAGCTGGTCAAGTAATAGATAGAGAACGGCAGCATCATTCCCGTATAGATGACAATAAGCCCGGCCTTTGAATTGACCAAATGCAGGCTCTCCCAGAAGAAGTAGAGAGGAACGACTGCTAAAATAACCGGCATCGTAATGCCGATGAGGAAAAACTGCTTTAGAATCTTGGCCCCCTTGACGCCGTTAATACGGGAGAGAGCATAAGCCGCCAATGTGGAGACCGCTAGAGCGCTCGCCGTGGAGGATACGCTCAATAGGATGCTATTGCCGAAATAGGAGCTCATTTTAGCGCGGTTCCAAGCTTCCGCATAGTTTTCCCAGCGCCAATTCTTTGGCAGCTCCCAGGGCAGGGAGTTGAGAAATTCGGCATTGTCCTTCAGGGATTGCATCACAACCCAGAGAAAGGCTCCGATAATTACTGCTGCATAAAGTGAAAGTATGAAGTAAATCGTGCATTTTTTTCCACTTGCTAGAGACATTTTTTTTTCGCCTCCCTAAAACTCGTAAGCTTCTCGATGAAGCAAGCGGTTAACGAACCATAAAATTGCGAAGATGATGAGCATCATTATCGTTGCCAAAGCTGTGGCATACCCGAAGTCATAAGAGACAAAGGCAATGCTGTATACATATGTGGCGGCGACTTCGGTGGAGCCCATGGGGCCGCCTTGGGTTAACACGAATACCCAGGCAAATGCCTGAATGGCATGGATGATCCATAAGACTAGCAAGGAACGTAACACTTCCCATAGAAGTGGAAGGCTGACGTAAATAAACTGCTGCCTGTCGTTAGCGCCATCTATCTTGGCTGCGTCGTACAGCTCCGGCGGAATGCGCTCGAGGCCGGCCGAGAGAAGTACCACGTACATGCCCATGCTATGGAAAACCGAAGCGATGATCACCGCCAGCAATGCCGTATTGGGGTTTCCCAGCCAAGGAGTGGTCAATGCATCGAGTCCGATTGCCCTGAGGAAAGTGTTGATTAGACCCCAATTGGGGTGAAGCATGAACTTCCATACCAAGGATGTGACCAGTATCGATAAGACTTCCGGCGCGAAAATAACGATCCGGTAAAAGCGCTTGAAGCGGATGGGTTTTCCCAGACACCAAGCTAGAAAGAGGGCAGGAACGAACAGCAAGATCAAGCTGACGAACGCATAGATGAACGTGTGCTTAAGGGCCGAAAAAAAATAGGGATCGTTAAATGCGTTAATGTAATTTTTCAATCCGACGAATTGAAAGCTGCTTTCCATGGAGCGATTGGTAAAGGAATAGAGTAGCGTTTGCACCATTGGAATGATGAGAACTAGCACGTACAGTATTGCCGCGGGCAGAACCAATGGCCAAAATAGGCGTCGGCGGATTTTCTCCAGCATGAGTGACCTCCTATGTGAAATGAAGAGCGGAAGTTAGAACTTCTTCCGCCCCTAAATACCGCTTATTTTTGCCGCAGTCTTGCCAAATTATCATCGATCTCCTTAATGACTTCTTCCGGTGTCGCTTGCTTGAAATACAGCTTCGAGACGGGAAGATACCAAGAATCCGACCGCTGCTTATCCGTATTAATCCCATAATAATTTAAGGTTAACGGTGAGTTCTCAGCATTCTTCAGGACACCGTCCAACCCTGGAATCGAGTCGGGAGTCGGGACGCCAGCGTATGGAGAGATAAAGCCGAGATCATGTGCTCGTTGAGTCTGCTCTTGCTTGGAGGTGAGAGTGCGTAAATATTCGACGGCGAGATCCGGGTTTTTCGATTTCTCGGCAATGCTCCATTGGAAGACGGTGCCGAACATTCCCTTCTGGTCTCCTTGCCCTTCTGGAACCGCAGGGAACGAGGTGATCCCCACTTGGAAGTCGGCGGGAATAGACTGCTTCATCTCGCCAACCAGCCAGGAACCCATTAGAATCATGCCGGTCTTGCCGCGGAAAAATTCGGTTTGAGCGGCCGTGAAGTCTAAGCCTTCGAAGCCTTTCAGGAAATTACCGTTATCGACCAACTGCTGCAGTTTTTGAGCGGCCTTCAGGAAGCCGGGGTTGTCGGCTGCTTTCTTGTCGCCGAATGCGACGTCCATAACTCCTTGAGTCCCCACCTCGCGCTGCAGCAGATAGTCCCACCACATGCCCATATACAGGGGGCTTGTGCCGGCTACCGCAATCGGATCTACTTGCTTGGCCTTCAGAGCTTCTGAAACCTTAAGGAATTCATCCCAAGTGGTAGGCGGCGCGAGGCCGAACTCGTCGAACATCTTCTTGTTGTACCAGAGACCGATAACGACCGCCTGATCGGGGACCGAATAATAATCGCCCTTGTACTGGGTGAAGGGTCTGAAGATCGGCAGGATCGACTCTTCCCATGACTTGCCGTCATAATCGGGTCGCGTCGTGTTTTTCAGGGTGTCGGTAAGTTTTTTAAGCTTCCCTTCGTCCACCCAGTGGTACGATGATTTGTTTGCGCCGTTGAAAATATTGTCCACATCCAGCGGATCATCGTTCTTCCAGCGCAATTCGAGCTGCGGACGCGCCTTCGTATTAGAGAAGGTGAAAGTTAAGTCGGTGCCTGGAAATTCCGTGGTTAACGAATCGCCAACGCGTTGCGCCGCAACAAAGTTGTCGGAGCCTTCGGGCCAAAGCACCCCGACTTCCAAAGGACCGCCCTGCACAGGCTTGGCTTTTGCGTCTGCCGAGGGGCTTTCACTGCTTGTACTACTTGGGCTTGTACTACTTGGGCTTGTACTACTCGGGCTTGTGCTGTTCGCGCTGTTGTTGTTGCTGCCGCAACCCGCGACGATAAGTACGCTCGCTAAAAGAAAACTTCCAATCCCATTTCTCCACTTGCTCTTCATGTAAATCACTCCAGTTCAATATACTGAACTACAATTCAAAAATCTATGTTACGAATAATAACATGGGTTTTATTAATTTTCAACACTTTTTCTAAAATATCTTCAATTTGATGAATTTGATGTTACATAAAGTGACATGTCTTTCATATACAGAAGGACGCGCTCAACGCGCGCCCTTCTGTAATGGCTATGAACCTGCATCAAGGAAAGGTCAGTCGATGGAACCGGACGAATTCATCGGCAACGGCACGGCTGATTACGCCAAGCAGCCGGTTGCCTGTTTCTGCGCTAGCCTCGCTGGCGTTGTCGCTGTAGCCGTCGATGGCTGCCCAACTGCCGTGGCGCTGGATGAGCGGTCCCGAGGCCGGATCCCTGGGAGGTGCCGCCTTGTTCCCGCGGCCAGGTAAGGGGAGCAGATCGGTACGCACCAAATCGGGACGGAGAGATAACATCAAGGAGGTTTCGAATCCTCCAGCATGACCCGGCAATTTGCCCAGGCTGGCCGAGGCTTCTTCTTCGATAATCGCTTCCCAAGCGATTGTCCAATAAGACGCGGCGCCAGCAACCACGGGGTGGCGCAAGGCCAGCTCGCGAGCTGCGAGCCGGACGCATTCCTCGTTGCCTCCGTGGGCATTAAGGAGAAAGATGCTGCGGAAGCCGCTGCTCACCAGAGAGTCGGTCAAGTCGCGAAGCGTCCGGATCAACGTATCCGTTGAAAGGGACATAGCGCCGGGGAAAATTAAATGGTGGTGCGAGGCGCCGTAGGTGACAACCGGACAGACGGTAATCGGGATCTGCGGACCGGCCAACGCGGCAGCCGCTGAGGTGATGCCCTCCGCAATCAGAGAGTCTGCCATAACGGGCAGATGAGGACCGTGTTGTTCGATTGCGGCCACGGGAAGCACAACGGTGGCTTCGGGAGCCCATTGTCCAATCTCTGTGCGGGTCAATTCGCTAAATAACAGACTGGATAGCTTGTTTGCGGAATTCATTATGGAATCATCCTTTACATGAGACTTACACTATATTATACTTTGTTTTATATTTTATTTGAAGTTAATTTCAAAATGCTGAACAAAAAAGTTTTTGGAGGTATCGTTATGATAGAAACGCGTGATTTTTTAGCTGGCTTAGGACTTCCCACAGGAGATGCCCACGATCTACCCACTTCAACTAAACGATTTCCGGATGGTGCTCAGGTTCGATTTGAAATTCCCAGCGTCGAAGGTCCTAATGCTTTGGCTGCTGTTATAGAAGAGTCCAAGGAGTACGGGGTTACCATTCATCGCGTCTCTCAGGGGAGCGGTATTATGCTCTGTACCGATTCGGAAATTCGTGAGATGTTTAAGCTGGCCTCGGGAAATGGTATTGAAGTAAGTCTGTTCGTAGGTCCCCGTACGACCTGGGATATTACGGCTGCAAGTCACACCCCGTCAGGAAAGGGTCAGGCTTTGCGGCATGAAGGCATGGATCAGCTGATCTTTGCGCTGGAAGATGTCAAACGCGGCTGCCGTTTAGGTCTTCGCGGCGTGCTTGTAGCTGATGAGGGGCTTCTGCTCGTCATTAATGAGATGAAAAAGGCAGGCCAGCTCCCCGCTGATCTAGTAGTAAAGGTGTCTGTCTCCATGGGTGCGGCCAATCCGGTCTCGATTCGGAATATAGAAACCATGGGGGCTGATACTTATAATGTGCCAACGTCGCTTACCTTAGCCAGGTTAGGGGCTATTCGCCAAGCCGTAGACATTCCGCTGGATCTCTATGTGGAGGCGCCCGATGATTTTGGAGGTGCCGTTAGGTTATATGAGATTCCGGAGATAGTGCGGGTGGTTTCGCCGGTATATGTGAAGTTCGGCCTTCGCAATGCAGCCAACGTCTATCCGAGCGGCGTTCACATTGAGCAGACCGTAATCGCCCAGTGCCGGGAGAAAGTGCGCCGGGCTGCATTAGGACTTGAGATCCTGCGCCGCTACGATCCGAACGCGATTATTTCCAAGGCGGGCGCTCGCGGGCTGGCCGTACCGCAAATCTAAACAAGGGAGGGATCTAGGTGTCTAATCGAACGGTAGGCATTGCAGTGATCGGCTGCGGCGATATTGTCATGACGCAGCACCTGCCTGCCTTGATGGAAAATTCGTCCGTCACTGTGACGGCAGTATGCGATACGGATCCTCTCAGGGCTGAGAAAGCCGGTATGATCTCTGGATGCGCCTACCATACGACCGATTATTTGCGTATCCTTGCGGATACCCAAGTGGAAGCGGTAATCGTTTGTACCCCCCCATGGGTAACGCCCGATATAACCATGGATGCGCTAAGAGCCGGTAAAGACGTTCTGTGCGAGAAGCCAATGGCTACTTCGGTGACTATGGCAGAGAAGGTGGCGGCTGTAGAGCGGCAGAGCGGGCGATTACTTCAGGTGGGCTTCACCTATCGGCATGGTCCATTAATGGATGCTCTTCAAGACTGGATTGCTAGCGGCCGGCTGGGTCGTCCCTTGCAAATCCGACTCGGAATCTATGACGAGGTATGGGATCCCGAAGGCAATCCCGAGCATTATCAACGCATATTAAATACGTTGCGTCACGGGCCGCCTTGCATTCACGACGGTGCCCATGCGGCGGATCATCTGGCCTTCCTGACGAATTCGCACCCGATCCGGGTAGCCGCCCTCGGCTTGGCCACCCGTCCGGAATTTCCGGCGGCTAATTACAATTCCGCTCTAATTGAATTTGCCAATGGCGATCAGGCAAAGCTGGAGATTGGCTGGTTCTATCCGCACTTGCCGGCGGGCGAATTTCAGATTCTGGGGCCCGGTGGCCTCGCTTACCTCGATCGCAGCAACAACGAAGCGGTGTTAAAGACAGGAGAGGTGACCGAGCGGGTCCAGCTTTCCGAGGATCGGGTGCGATCTTGCTTCCGTGCTCAGCTGACCAAGTTCCTAGACTATCATCAATCGCGCCGAACGCCCGTGCCCGGCAGCCGGGAAGGAATCGCCAGCCTGCGATTGTCGTTGGCCATTGTCGAAGCCATGGATACCGGAAATCCAGTAGATATGAAACAGGGGGACATAATGTGAGGATAGACGCACATTTGCAAATTGGCGTTGGACGCTATTACCGGGTAGACCCGGGGCATATGATTGAGCAGATGGACCGCTGTGGCATCGATCAAGCGCTAGTCAGTCCGGTGGACCGGGAGATGGCCGTTTACAACAGGGAGGGGAATGATCGGGTGCTTGCGCTCTCCAAGCAGTTTCCAGGTCGATTTCTCGCTTATGCCACAGCCAATCCCTGGTATGAAGGAGCAGCTGTGGCCGAACTGGAAAGGGCGCTCGGAGAAGGGGCTGCGGCAGTCAAATTGCACCCTCCGCTTCAGGGCTTCATGATTCTGGAGTCGTTAGTTTATCCCCTGATCGAGGTTGCGGCCCGGCATCGCGCGCCAATCTATGTCCATACGGGCACGCCGGTTTATGCCCTTCCTTTGCAGCTTGCGGAGCTTGCGCTTACCTACCCTGAAGTTTCGTTTATAATGGGGAAGAATGGAAAGACCGACTTCACTATGGATGCACTTCCGGCGCTCGAGAAGGCCTCCAACCTGTACGGCGACACCGCCCACGACTTCCCGGAGCGCGGGATGGCGCGCTTAAGCAAGAAAATCGGGCCGGAGCGTTTGATCTTCTCCAGCAATCATCCCGTTTCCAGAATAGAGCTTGAGGTTGATAAGGTACGAGAGCTCGCCGTAAACGATGACGACAAAGCGGCCGTAATGGGAGGAAATATGCAGCGGCTTCTAGCGGCAAGATTCCATTGACCTGCGAACCTATTGTTCCTTAGAAGCGTATTGCCAGACAGGAGGCATTATTATGAAGGTTGACTTTCATGTGCATCAACCCGGCAGACTGGAAGATGGCACCTACCCCTATCAGGCCGAGGAATATATTGACTTTATGGATAAGCAAGAGATCGATATCAGCGTAATGCTTACCATCGACGGATTCTGGCAGGATCCTGTCGCTTGCAACGACTATTTGGCCGAATGGTGCGCTCCATTCCCGGCCAGACTCGTACCCTTCTGCACGGTGGATCCTCGCAAACCGGGGGCGGATAGGGAAGTGGAGCGCTGCGTGAACCAACTGGGGATGAGAGGGGTGAAATTCCATAATTGGCTTCAGGGCTTCAGCCCTTTGGAAGCTTTTATGGCACCGGTATGCGAGGTGGCATCCGACTTGGGCATTCCCTTATTTTTTCACGATGGAACGCCGCCTTACTCCTCATCCTTGCAAATCGCCGAGCTTGCGGTCAGGCACCCGCGTCTGAACGTAATCCTGGGACACGCCGGGCTGCACGATCTATGGCCGGAAGCGATCGCGGCGGGGCGGCGGCACAGTAACGTGTATTTATGCATGTGCGCGACGCCGCCTTTTGCCATGGAGCAGATCGTCGGGCAAGTCCCGTTGCAACAAATCATATTCGGTACCGATGGAGGACTGTTCCATGAAGCTGAACAGCCCTATGTCGATTATCGCTTTCGCGAGCTTGGCGCGCTGGAAATTCCGCAGGCGTCCAAGGAGCAGATTCTAGGACCTAATGCCCTTAGGCTGTTGGGACGACCCTATTAAAGGAGGCTTTCACCATGAGAATAACCCGCATCGAAACGATTCCCGTGCAGGTACCTCTTCACCAAGAGCGCGCCATCCGTTCCGGCCGCGGCAGCCATTTGGTTTCGCCGTTCCTGCTCGTTAAAGTTCATACGAACGAGGGTATCATCGGTTTAGGAGAGGTGTCCTGCACGCCCGGGTGGAGCGGTGAAGATCAAGTAACGGCCGCTCACTTTATCCGGAACTTCATGGAACCCCTCCTTATCGGGAAAAACCCTTTAGACATTGAGGTACTGACACAGCGCATTCAACAGCGCATCGCCCATAACGCTTTCACCAAGGCGGGCTTGGAAATGGCTTTATGGGATATTCTCGGCAAAGCCGCAAGTCTGCCTGTTTACCGCCTTCTGGGAGGCCCGGTGCGGGAATTCGTGCCGACTAAGTTCTCCGTCACCGGCGTGGAGCCGTCCAGAGCCGCGGAGATTGCCGCGTGGGCCGTGGAGCAGGGCTTCAAGAGCATGAAGGTCAAGGTGGGTACGGGGCCGGATGCTGACGTTGCCCGTGTTAAGGCGGTTCGGGATGTAATTGGACCCGCGATCAAATTGGGAGTAGACGCCAATGGCGGCTGGTCGCCCCGTACGGCGGTGCAAACGATTCGAAGGCTGATAGAAGAGGCGGGGATCTCCTTCGCCGAGCAGCCTGTGCCGGCGCTTGATATGTCCTGGCTCGCGGACGTTCGGGCACAGGTGCCGGTTCCAATCATTGCGGACGAGAGTTTGTATACGTTGCAGGATTCCATGGCTCTCGTTCGGGCTGGCGCCGCAGACGTTTTTTCCATCTATATAGGAAAGGGAGGCGGCATCGGTCCAGCCCGCAAGGTGGCTGCGGTGGCCGAGGCGGCAGGTATCGTCTGCACGGTGGGCAGCAATTTGGAGCTGGGTGTCGCCAGTGCGGCAATGATTCACCTCGCCATAGCGACTCAAGGGATCGGCGCTGAAGAATATCCCTGCGATATTCTGGGGCCTTTTTTCTACGAAGACATGCTTCTGGCCGAACCGCTGCCGATTATAGGCGGGCAAGCGCGGCCCTTTGAAAAGCCGGGGCTCGGCGTAGAACTGGACGATTCGAAGGTGGAGCATTACAGAGTCAAGTAGCATTAGCCCACGGTCAAATGGAAAATTGAAGCTGCGAGGGAGGGAATGGCCGATGTATTTATCACGCAATGAAGGCGCCCGTATCAGCTGCGATTATACGTACAAGGGACACCGGATTGCCCACATGGAGAACGAGATTTTGGCGGTGACGCTTCTTCTCGACCAAGGCGGCAGCATCGTGGAATTCCGATACAAGCCCTTGGATGTGGATGTCATGTACCGAGCTCCATGGGGCATGCGAACATGGGGGAGCTGGACGCCTACCGCGGCTAATCCGCGCGGGAACTGGATCGACCACTATCCCGGCGGTTGGCAGGTAGTCTTTCCGGCCGGAAGCTCCGCTTCCACATATAAAGGTGCGATTCAGGGAATGCATGGTGAGGTCAGCTTGATGGCTTGGGACTACGAAGTGATCTTAGATACGCCAGAAGAAGTGGCGTTAGTAATCCGGGTTGAAACGCAGCGTCTCCCTTTCCGCATGGAGCGGGAGATGCTGCTCAAGCGGGATAGCGGGGCTTTGGAAATCCGAGAAACGGTTGAAAATCTGAGCCCGCAGCCGCTGCACTGCATGTGGGGGCAGCATCCGGCGTTGGGAGAGCCACTGCTGGGACCGGAAACGGAGCTTTACCTGCCCCCTTGCCGGGTATTCCGATCTCCTGTCGGGAAAGATCCGACGGGCCAAACCGTGTCGGGAACGTTCGGGACATGGCCTTATCTGACCGGAAAGGACGGACAGCCGGTCGATTTACGGCGTATGCCGCCGCGTGAGCAACCGGCATCCGATATGCTCTTTGCCTCTGAACTGACAGAAGGCTGGGTGGCGGCGTGCAACCAAAGGCTCGGAATGGGCTTTGGCATGAGCTGGCCTCTCCGGGATTGGCCTTACCTTTGGATCTGGAAGGAGCTGGGCGGCAGTACCGAAGCCCCATGGTTCGGCCGTGCCTACACGCTTGGGCTTGAGCCCTTCAGCAGCGTGCCCGATTCTGAGCTGCCGGGACTGGCTGGCGCCGTTGCCAATGGCACTGCTCCTCTCTTCGCACCCTACGAACGACGTTCAATAACGTACCATGCGCTCGCTTTTCCATATGAAGGGAGCTTGCAACGCATTACACCAGAAGGCCAAGTCGAATATTAGAATGGGGGGAATTCCATGATCGATTATCACACGCATTTGGGAGAACCGAAACATTACAGCACGGAATATTTGGCAGAAGGCTTTAAGATGAGAGGAAAGCCCGTGCAGCGCACGACTCCCGACGAGCACTACGAGGAAATGAAGAACGTTGAGAAATGTATCGTTCTTGCCTTTCGCAGCAGGCACTTGGGCTTTAATGTACCTAACGAATACGTGGCCGAGTATTGTCGTCGGGATCCCCAGAAGCTGATCGGTTTTGCAAGCGTGGATCCGCATGACTACAATGCGCTTGATGAGCTTAAGGAATCCATTCAGAACCTAGGTCTAAAGGGGCTTAAAACAAGCCCGATCTACCAGGCTTACGATCCAATGGACGAGCGGATGCTGCGAATTTACAGGTTCTGCGAGGATAACGGGGTACCCATTCTCACTCATCACGGCACTACTTTTCCACGCAGGGCACCGATGAAATGGGCTCATCCGGAGCAGGTAGAGGAAATCGCACTGGCCTTCCCGGAGCTCAGAATCGTGATCGCACATATTGGCCATCCGTGGGAGGAGGAGACGATCAGCGTTATCCGCAAGCATCCGCATGTTTATGCCGATGTCTCCGCTCTTTACTATCGTCCGTGGCAGCTCTATAACTCCCTTACTCTTGCTAAGGAGTATGGGGTATGGAAGAAATTGATCTTCGGCACCGATTACCCGATTTGTACCTTTGCGGACTCGGTTAACGGTTTGCGGAAAATGACTGAATACGCGCAGAAAATGCCCTTCCCAAGCTTCACGACGGAGGACATGGAGGCTCTTTTGAACAATGACATTTTGGTGGATCTTAATTTGGCATAGGGGGAAGAAAAAATGAGCAAACGTGAATTGCGGACAGACAGAGCGCCTGCGCCGGTGGGAGAGTATTCCCAAGGACTAAGAGCTGGGGATTTCGTATTCGTCTCCGGCCAGGTCGGACGCGATCCGTTGACCGGCGAGCTGGAAGAGGGAATCGAAGCCCAGACCGCCCGTACGATAGATAACGTTCGAGCCGTTCTCGAAGCGGGAGGAGCAACGCTTGACGACGTCGTCAAATCAACAGTTCATCTGAAGGACATGAGTCTTTTCGAATCGTTCAACCAGGTTTACGGAACCTATTTCACAACTCCCAAGCCAGTACGCACAACGGTGGGCAGTTTTCTGCCCAAGGCACTGGTGGAAATCGACGTGATCGCTTATGCGCCTTTGACCTCATCGAATTGAACAAACGGAGAAAGCTTCTCGGAGACAGTCAAACTATCAATGGGGGGATTCCTTTGCCGCAGGAACCGCATACAATGCAGTCGTTGGTTGAATCGTTCAGGAGCATAGGCATCAAGCCGGGCACGCGTCTTATTGTTCATAGCGCCTTACGCCATCTCGGCCCCATCGAAGGCGGTGCCGATACCTTGCTTGACGCGCTTCTGGCATGCATCGGCCAGAGCGGAATAGTGATGGTGCCTACTTTTACTTACAATAATGTCGTCTACGATCCGGAAGCGACCCCGAGCGGTACGGGGATTTTCACCGAAATTGTCCGGAAACGTCCCGGCGCGGTTCGATCCCTTCATCCTACGCACTCCGTGGCTGCTATCGGAGAGGGGGCAGCGCAACTTTGCGAAGGACATCACCCGCTGCCGGGCTTTGGCATTGACAGCCCTCTCGACAGGTTAGCCAAGGCCGGGGGCGGAATTCTATTGCTTGGGGTCGGGCACACCGGCAACTCCACCGTTCACGTGGGCGAGTCCCATGCTCGCGTTCCATATCTCGACATTCCTTTTAACCCCGAATGGCCCAGCCGTATCGCGATAACAGGCCCAGTTCCCATGGAAGTCGATCTCTACGATCATCCGGGCTGCAGCCGGGCATTCGGTGTCGTCGAAGCCTCCCTTAGGCAGCGGAAAGCCATTCGTGACGGTAAGATCGGAACGGGCTTGGCGCAGTGGATGTCGGGGGAGAGCGTTATATCCGCTGCCGTGGACCTGCTGCGGCAAGACGCCGCAGCGCTTCTTTGCAATGACCCGGAATGTTATCGATGCAGCCGAGCCCGGGCAAGGCTCGGACGGTAGATGAAGCGGCAGCAGGAGGGGAAGTGTTTGATCACACTGTATCGAATAAAGAAGAGATGATGGTAACTGGCTTCATTAGTCTCCAACTGGGGACGAAATTACAAAGGCCGAATTATGGACCGGAGAGAGGTAATCCTTATGAACAAGCGTGAATCCAAATCCCAAGTGATACCGAATGTTGACCGGGCATTCAATATCCTGGAACTGTTGTGTGAATCTCCTGAAGGGGTGCGGTTTATCGATATTTACGAGCAACTGAACTTAGCCAAAAGCAGCGCTTTCGTGCTCCTGGAGAATTTGGAGATGAAAGGCTATGTGGAGAAAACCCCGGATGGCAGATTCCGCGCCACCCTACGGCTGTTTCAGCTGGGCAGCAAGGTTCTGAACAATTTGGATATTCGGGCTATCGCTCTTCCCTATATGACCGCTCTTCGAGACGAGACTGTCTTTCCGGTTCATCTAGCCATGTTGGACGGTCCGGATATCGTTTACTTGGAGAAGGTGGAAAGCTCGGGCTTCATCAAGTTCGACACGTATGTCGGCAAGAGGGCGCCGGTTCATCTGACGGCGGTAGGTAAAGCTATTGCGGCCTTCCTGAATGAGGATCAACTAGATGACATCATCGCGTCCCGCGGGCTTGGAGGGGGAACCGATAAGGCAGTTACCACGAAAACGGAATTTAAAACCGTGCTGGAGACGGTTCGGGAATTGGGGTACTCGATCGAAGATGAGGAAGAGGTTCACGGGATAAGGTGCATCGGTGCGCCGATTCGGAATCACACTGGTAAGGTGGCGGCTTCCATCAGCATCATTGGACTGCATCGTGAGCTGCCGGCCACCCGAATTCCGGAATTTGGCAAGAAAGTCATCGAAACCGCTAACCGAATTTCGTCGGCGTTGGGTTATAAAACGCTGCCGGCCGAAGCTGCATTCAAAGCATGAACGTGCTAGAAACGCATAATCAAATGGATAACGTTATGATCGGGTCTTACGCCAATAATGATGCCGATGCTCCAGATTTGTTCCGATGTACGTTAGACCCCCTCACGGGGGCTCTTGTTATCGCAGAATCGCTAACGGGGCTTGCAATGCCTTCCTCTTTCTTCATACATCCGAATTGGCGTTATTTGTACGTTGCTGCGGGAATCCTTGGAGGAAGCATAACCGCTTATCGTTTAGAGGCAGACGGAAGCTTGGTTGAGTTCGACAGGCAGTCGTCGCAAGGGGACCTGCCCTGTTGCCTGAGTATGAATTCCGACGGTACCGCGCTGTTCGTTACGAACTATAGAAGCGGGAATGTCGCCTTGTTGCCGATTAGGGACAATGGTGCACTAGGCGAGGCTTGTGACGTTTCGTTTCATAAGGGATCGGGTCCTGTACCGGGACGGCAAGAGCAACCGCATCCCCACTCGGTGATGCTGCATCCAACAGGTCCGTATGGGGTTGTCGCTGACCTGGGAATCGATCGATTAATCGTGTACGAGGCCGGACAAGGCCAGAATTCCTTGAACAAGATATCTGATGTGCCGTTACGTCCAGGGATGGGGCCGCGTCATTTAATGTTTCACCCGAGATTGCCGGTTCTCTATGCGGTCGGAGAGCTCGATAATACCGTCAGCGTACTCAAGTGTGGAGCCGACGATATTTATTATCAGGAAATTCAATACGTATCTACGTTGCCTTCCGGTTATATCGGTGTCAATTATAGCGCGGACATTCACATTTCACCAAGCGGAAAGAATCTATATAGCTCGAATCGCGGGCATGACAGCATAGTGGTTTTTCGTATCGATCCAGTTCAAGGAACCCTATCGGAGCCGCGTCATTTTTCTTCGGGTGGAATGACTCCGATCGCTTTCTCGTTTACTCCGGACGGGCGGTTTTTGCTTGTAGCCAACAAAGATTCGGATTCTGTCGTCACGTTCGAAGTCGACGCGAATTCCGGAGATCTCCATCTGGTTAGTAAGTTATTGGGTATAGCGAAGCCGTCTTGTTTACATGTGATTGGAGGACGATAAGATGAATTTGGGATATTCTGAGCGTATCGTCACGCCTCCTGTCGGCATATGGCTCGGAGGCTTCTCAAGCCGGACGGAACCGTCGCAAGGGGTGAGGGATGATCTTCGAGCGCAAGTTGTTTGGATGCAAAACTTGGAGTTTGAACACGTGCTGATCGTATTGGATCAGGTCGGAATTACTCGCGGTTGGACCGATGATCTTCAGGCTCGCCTCCTTGAGATTTGGGGACTTGAAGCCGATCAGGTGCTTGTTCATTGGACACATACCCACTGCGCTCCGCTTTACAGAGAACCGACACCGGGCTTCGAGCACGCGGCATATTCCCCGGAATATTTTCACGGGCTAATGGAAGACGTTATCGAGGCGTGCGAATCGGCCCGAGCAGATCTTGAGCCGGTATCGTATTCTTTCGGCAGCGGCAAGTGTGACTTAGCGGTTTCTCGTCGCCTGATCCTGAATGGAGTCGATCATTTTGCGGCAAATCCGTTCGGGACGGTGGACCATGATTTACCGGTATTGGCGGCTGCGCGCCAAGATGGGAGCCATAAACTCATCCTATTCAGCTATTCTGGTCATCCCACAATGACGAATGATCTGTTCTGCTCTGCCGAATACCCCGGAGTGGCGCGCCGGGTCATCGAGGCTCGTGTTCAAGGAGCCCGGGCAATGTTCCTTCAAGGATGCGGAGCCGACGCGGTAATCGGTGTACACAGCAGTGAAAAAGAGCGGTACCTTCTTAGCGACCAGCGGGAGGATATTGAAGCGGCGGGCCGCAACTTGGCCTGGAAGGTAATGCTGACATTGACTCATAGAATGGAGCCCGTCTTGGGAGGCGCCCTTTCCAGTTTTATACTGAGTTGTTATCCTTCCTTCGAGCATTATCCAAACCGTGCAGAGTTGAAGGCTCGTGCTTCCGGCAACCATCCCGGCGATGTGCGTTGGGCGAATTATCAGCTGAGCCGTTTCCTTGAAGAGCCTGATTGGCCCTTGACTGTGGAAGCCCGAATTCACGGGCTGAGGATAGGCGACGTCTACTTACTGGGACAGCCTGGTGAAGTGACGGCCGCTTACGGTATCCGGTTGAAGGAACGACATTCTCGGATGAAGCTGATCACCATGGGGTATTGTCATGCCCAAATCGGATACATCCCGCGCCGATCCATGTACGATGAAGGTGGATATGAGGTGGATGCCTGGCGAACATGGGGTTATCCTTCCCGGTGGAATCGCGATATTGAACAATTGTTTGAGTCTGTATCGGAAGAAGTATTAGCACGTTTGCAGGCGAATGGTCGAACCCTCCGAGCATAGAGCACTTTCAGCGAATCCTTCGCTTGAATTGCCGGAGATGAAGATTACCCGAAATTGCTGCCCTCCCACCACGAAAGCCCCGCCCGCACTAGGATAGAGCTTTGTTGAAAAATTTTGCAATTAGCTTCTTATATCCAGTAACGGTAACATTTAATTTTGACCCGAACAGCTTTGAGAAATAGGGGCAGTTACCTGGGAATATCTGGTTCCAGCAGGACTGTCCTTATTTTTATCCCGATGAGGTCATCTCATTTGAGCTGAAGAATGGCTGAGAGAACATGTAAAAAGAGAAGCAAATATGTTTCCATATTGGGTTCTTGGGATGTTTCCTTAAAATGGCTGAATGATAGGAGCCGTATGATGCAACTGGTTGAGTAGCGCGCCATAACGAAGTCTTGTCCTACATGGCAGTGTATAACTAGTGATAGATAATAACTTCATATTGATTGTATGGTTGTAAAAGAATATTATAGACTTGTAGATAGGAGTGACACCATGCCTATTATTCAAGCGCTGGACAGAGCATTGAAAATATTGGATTTATTCGACGAGCATACGATTGAGCTGAGAATTACAGAAATCAGCGCGAGAATGGAGCTTCACAAGAGTACGATACACTCCTTATTGAGAACGCTTCAGTTACACGGTTACATCAATCAGGATATGGAATCAGGAAGGTATAAGTTAGGGTTAAAGCTCCTGGAAAAGGGACAGCTTATGCTGCAAAGCCTAGATATCCGTACAGTTGCCCGAAAGCACCTGTCTGCTTTGTCGGAGCAGACTGGTCAAACAACCCATCTTGTTATTCTTGATGGGAAGGAAGGCGTGTATTTGGATAAAGTGGAGGGAGAAAAGGCTGCGATTCGTTATTCCCGAATAGGCCGCAGAATTTCACTTCACAGCAGCGCGGTAGGAAAGGTGCTGGCTGCCTTTAGAACGAAGGAAGAGATCGATACGCTCCTTCGGAATTACCATTTCTCCAAGATTACAGAAGCGACGATTGCGCAGAGAGAGGCATTCCTTCACGAGCTGAATCAGGTAAGGGAGCAAGGGTATTCCATTGACAATCAGGAGAACGAACCGGGCGTACGATGCGCTGCAGCGCCTATTTTCGAGCATAATGGCTCGGTAGCAGCAGCGATCAGCATCTCAACTTTAATTTCAACTGTAGATGATTTATTGTTTGAACAGTATATTGCCTTACTTAAGAGAGAAGCAGAAACGATTTCACAGACCCTGGGGTTTCGGCAAGTTTGATAAAGCATGTCGAGTCCAGGCATTTTTTACAGCATTATTTGAGAACGTCGTTTTATAATATAAAACTTATTTAAAGGAGTGAGCAATTTATGAAAATTATCCGTTTTGTAAATGAAGGGCTTTCACTGCTAGCTGCAGTTAATGACGATGGGCAAATTTTCGAACTGCCGCAAAGCGATTTTTTAGCTTTGCTCAAAGAAGCTGACGAAAAGGAGATTTCACCGCTCGAGTTGGTTTTCAAAACGATCGAAGGCCGTGAAGCGCTAGCAGGTCAAGTAGATCAGCTGCAACTTCTCGTGCCGATTGAAGCACCAGAGGTGTGGGCTGCCGGGGTTACGTATGAGCGAAGCCGGGACGCGCGGAATTATGAGGCAACAGAAGGCAGACTGGATGCCTCGACCTTTTACGATAAAGTTTATGACGCTGTACGTCCGGAGATTTTTTTTAAATCGACGGCTGCCAGAACAGTAGGTCCAGGCGGCGAAGTACAACTCCGAAGCGATTCCGTGTGGCAGGTGCCAGAACCGGAGTTAGGGCTTGTTCTCAATATGAAAGGGGAAATTGTAGGATACACCATTGGCAATGATATGAGCTGCAGGGATATTGAAGGCGAGAACCCGCTCTACCTGCCTCAAGCCAAGGTATGGAAGCGCTCCTGCTCCTTGGGACCGGCGATCCGTTTAGCCGAAACGGTAGAAAACCCTTACAACTTGCAGATTACAAGCCGAATATATCGCAATGGGGAAAAAGCAGTCGAGGGAACGGCCAATACCAGTCAGCTAAAACGAAAGCTTGAGGAATTGATCGAATATTTGATTCGGGATAATGAATTGTTTGACGGAACTGTGCTGCTGACGGGTACATGTATTGTGCCGCCTAACGAGTTTACACTCGCTCACGGAGACCGGATCGAAATTGAGATTACCGGTATTGGGACACTTGTTAATCATGTTGTAGGTGCAGGAAGCTAATCTATAATTATCCGATTGATATATAACATACATTTAAGGAGGAATATATATGACATCCGTATTTGTTGGAGGGCAAACTTATTTAAACTATATAAACGGTGAATGGTGTCCAGCCGGGACCGGGGAAACCGTTCCCAGCATTAACCCGGCCAAAAAAAATGAAGTCGTGGGCTATGTACAGTCGTCGTCATTGGAGGAATTAAACCAAGCGGTTGCTTCCGCCAAAGCGGCGCAGCAAGGTTGGAGAATGCTATCGGGATCGGCGAGAGGCGACTATTTGTTTAAAGCTGCCAATGCACTTGAAAGACGCATCGATGAAATTGCCGAGACGATGACGCGTGAAATGGGTAAAACATTGTTGGAAGCAAAGGGCGAAACTGCAAGAGGGATCGCCATCCTGCGTTACTATGCAGGGGAAGGGATGCGGAAGGTCGGGGACGTAATTCCCTCCACGGATAGCGGGGCGTTGATGTTTACGACCCGTGTGCCGCTTGGGGTTGTCGGAGTTATTTCACCTTGGAATTTTCCAGTGGCGATTCCGATATGGAAAATGGCGCCAGCCTTAATCTATGGCAATACGGTTGTGCTGAAGCCTGCTCAGGAGACAGCCGTAACGGCTGCCAAAGTCGTGGAATGCATCGCTGAAGCGGGACTTCCTGCAGGTGTATTAAATATGGTGACTGGCAGCGGATCTGTGATCGGGCAAGGTCTTGCAGAGCATAAAGATGTAAACGGAATTACGTTTACCGGCTCCAATCAAGTTGGCAAACGGGTCGGTCAGGCGGCACTAGCCAGAGGGGCGAAATATCAGCTTGAGATGGGCGGGAAAAATCCGATCATTATCGCTGCGGATGCCGATTTGGATTTGGCTGTTGACGCGACGATCAGTGGCGGAATCCGGTCGACAGGACAGAAATGTACTGCAACAAGCCGTGTCATTGTGATGCGTGATGTATATGAAACTTTTAAAGAAAAGCTTCTAAGCAAATTAAAAGGTTTAACAGTTGGTCACGGTCTGGATGCCGGTACATGGCTAGGACCATGCGCAAACGAAAATCAGCTGCGAACGGTGCAGTCCTACATTCAAAAAGGGATAGAGGAAGGGGCGGAGCTGTTATTCGGCGGATCATCACCGGACCTTCCTGATCTCGCCGAAGGCTTCTACATTCAACCCACCGTGTTCGATAAAGTAACTCCGGAAATGGCGATTGCCCGGGAAGAAATATTCGGACCAGTTCTCGCACTAATTCAGGTCGAATCCATGGAAGAAGCCATTCAAGCGGCTAATGATTCGGATTACGGTTTGAGCGCTTCCATTTACACGCAAAGTATAAGCAATATTCTTTCGTTTATTCAAGATATGGACGCCGGTTTAGTAAGAATTAATTCCGAGACAGCTGGGGTGGAGCTGCAGGCTCCGTTCGGAGGAATGAAGCAGTCCAGCTCTCATTCGCGCGAGCAAGGTCAGGCGGCCATCGAATTTTTCACTTCGATAAAAACGGTATTTCTCAAAGCTTAAGAGTATCACTTTGGCTATAAAACCAAAGACATCTTGATTGAAAGTGGTTGAGCAGAAAATCATTCTGTTCAACCGCTTTTTTTTTTATTCGCCGCAATCCTCTAGTGGAATGGTGACAGGCTAGCGGTTGATGAGAATTCGGCCAAATAATTTTGAGAGTCAATTCCGGTATAACCAAACGATAGGTTGCAGGAGAGATTAACTTGTTGTTAAAATAAGCAGAAATGTTACAAAACTTCAGGAAAGCGCTTAACAGGCGACAAGGGGGAATGAAATATGAAAAAAAACTGGTACTATCGATTGCTTTTCTCATATATGCCTGTTTTCTTTCTGATGATTTCATTCCTGTTTTTTATCTTTTTTCAAATATTGACCGAGCGTGCCCAGCAGGACACGGCATATATTTACGCGGGCATTAACCATCAAATGATGCAAAGTGTCGAGCAGCCGCTGCAATCGATTGACCATATGATGGTGACAATCCAGACCCGCAACCAATCCTCCGATTTCAATCTGCTGGATTACTTCGATCAGAAAGGCCAGCCGACCGCTTATTTTACGTATCAAATGTCCAAAGAACTAAATAATATGAGACAACTCAACCAGATCATCCACTCCATTTATTTGGTGCGGGACTTGGATGGCTACATCTTAAGCTTGAACACCTTATCTCCGCTAGATCAGTTTCCGGACAAGGATTTTATTAAGGAGCTGCAGCAGGATCGCTATTCGTATCATTGGACGAACGAGCGTCAATTCAAGGAATTTCAGGCTTCAAGGGAGGTATCCGTCGTATCGCTGGCCCGCAAATATGTGACCAGTCACGGGGAAAGCGGCCTCATGGTGATTAATATACGGGTGAGCGCGCTTAAAGATCTTGTCGCTCAAAGAATGGATCTAACGTCTAGCTACGTCACGATAACGGGCAAAAACAGCAAGCCGATCCTGGCTGCTTCCGAAGGGACTTCCTCCAATAAGACGGCTTTCTCGAATCTCATGTCCGATTATACGGGGTGGACGTATGAGAGCGGCTTGCAAAAAGAAAGTCGATTCACGATTGTACAGACCTTCTCCGATGTATGGATTGTACTGGCTTTAATCATAACGCTTATGGGCTTACTTGCCATCATCTATATGACTAACCGCAATTACAAGCCTCTTCGCGCTTTGATTGCCAAACTGGACAACCTGTCACAGTCTTCCGGAGGAGAGAAGAATGACGGTGACCGTAAGAATGAGTTCCATTATATCGAAGCGACAGTAGAATCGCTCGTTCAGCGATTTAATTTATTTAAATCGCAGTCGGATCTTAACTTTGGGTACCGTAAAAAATCGATCTTCCTCGAGGTCATGAACGGCTCTAGGTCATTAGCAAGCGAAGAATGGAACACGGAAATGGAGCGCAACGGTTTAATCGGAGGCTTTCAGAAGGCGGCCGTAATCGTCATTTCCTTCGATAAGTATTCCGACGTCCTATCGCGCTACAAGGAGCAGGACATGATTTTGTTCCGGTTCATTATACAAAACATGTATGTGGAGCTGGTGCAGAAATTCGGGCTGCGAAGCTGGAGCGAATGGATGAACGATAAGGAAATGTGCGGATTTGTTTACGTACAGGACGAAAATCAGTTGATGCTGATGGACAAAATCCTCAAATTTTCCGACAATGCACTGCAATGGATCCGGTCCAATCTGCCTTTTACCGTAACCGTTGGGATCGGGCAAACGACCGAATCGGTTTCTGCATTAAAAGTATCATATAAAGCCGCTCTTGAAGCAGTTAATTACAGAGTCGTGCTGGGTAACAACCGGATGATCGGCTATTGGGAGACTGAGACAGGAAGATCTTTCGAATTGTACGACCATTTGGAGCGAATCCGGAGCCTCGTGGGCAGCTTCTGCTACATGGATCCCGAATGGCGGGCGAAATACGGCACGCTTTACGAACAATTCAAGCAAAACAAGCTGAAGAGGGACGATATTGTTAATCTGCTAAATTATTTTGTTTATTATCAATTCGAGCAATTACAGAGCTTGATACTCAATGATGAAATGATCGAAACGAACCGGGATATTATGAAGGACATCATCGACCAGTTCGAGACACTGGAGGATGTACAAGAAGAAATGCTGGATATTTTGGAGAAGCTTGAGTACGCCGTCATTGAGAAAGCAAGCAGGGGAGAAACGTCGGAGATAGCATTTAAAATGAAGCAATACATCAACGACAATGTGCATAATCCCGACTTGTCCCTTGTCCATCTCAGCCAACAGTTCGACATCCCTTCGAAAAACGTCAGCGCTTTGTTCAAGGAACAGTTCAATATCAAGTTTATCGATTATCTTATATACAGCCGGGTTGAGCTAGCCAAGCAGCTATTGCTAGACAAGGAAACGGAGCTAAGCATTCAGGAAATTGGGCGTAGGGTCGGGTATATAAATCCGGTATCATTTACTCGGGTCTTCAAACGGGTGGTTGGCATGCCACCGGGCGATTATCGTAAGTAGAAGGCTCGGTTAAGCCGGGAAAATTGTATAGAACTCAGTCGGATCGCGCCGTCAAGGCTCGGTCCGATTTTTGTATAGAGCCGGATTCTTGTAAATTGCCGCGTGATGGCTTTGTGGGGTATAGTTGCCCCACAAACCAATCCATAGACACAAGGAGGCGTAACGAGGTGTCCAATATGACCTCAATACCAGGCCCGTCACGCATGACGACAGAGCCCATCAATCGGACGGTTCGAAGTGAAATCGCCAGAAAGATGCAAAGGCATTGGCAGCTTTATCTATTGATCCTGCTGCCGCTTGTTTATTTTATCCTATTCAAATATGTTCCTATTCTGGGTATTCAGATCGCGTTTAAAGATCTGAGTGCGAAGGTTGGCATCTGGGGCAGCCCATGGGTAGGCTTCAAACATTTTGAAGCGTTTTTCAATCATCCGAATTTTTGGATTCTTATTAAGAACACACTGTTCCTAAGCCTGTATACGCTGGCCATAGGGTTTCCAGCTCCTATCATTTTAGCTCTAATGATTAATGAGTTAAAAAACGGTTTTTTCAAGCGCACGGTTCAAATGGTTACTTATGCGCCGTACTTCATTTCTACCGTCGTCATGGTTTCGATGATCCTGCTTTTTCTGGCACCGCGCATCGGCGTCATTGATCATGTACGGACCGCACTGGGCCTTGAGTCCATTAATTTTATTGGTCAGCCGTCTATGTTCAAGACAATCTTTGTGTTATCTGACGTTTGGCAGTACATGGGGTATAGCGCCATAATTTATATAGCTGCCCTTGCCGGGGTAAACCCGCAGCTTTACGAGGCATCGAAGCTCGACGGCGCAACTAGACTTCAAAAGATCATCCATATTGATCTGCCGAGCATCATGCCGATTATGGTGCTGCTGCTGGTCCTAAGCATGGGTCAGCTGCTGAATATCGGCTTCGAGAAGGTATATCTGCTGCAAAACCCGCTGAATACAAGCTCCTCGGAGATTATATCGACCTATGTCTATAAGGTAGGTCTTGTGCAAGCAAATTACAGCTTCTCGGCGGCTGTCGGATTATTTAATTCATTGATTAACTTGCTATTAATACTGCTTGCCAACTTTGGGGCAAGACGCGCTACAGGATCGGGGTTGTTCTAATATGGCGAAATCGGGGGCTATTCAAGAGCCGTTGTCGGACAAGGTGCTGCTCACCGTCATTTACATCGTATTGTTTGCCGTATTGGCGGTCGTTCTCTATCCGCTCATCTATATTGTGAGCTCTTCGTTCAGCTCGCCGCAGGCGGTCGTGGCTGGAAGGGTGTGGTTCTTCCCTGTCGAACCTTCACTTAAAGGATATTCCGCCGTCCTGAGCAATCCGCGAATATGGTCAGGCTATTCCAACTCGCTTTTCTATATGGGTGTGGGGACCTTAATCAGCGTCTTCCTGACGTTCGCGCTTGCTTATCCATTATCGAAAAAAACGTTTTACGGACGAACCCTGATTATGTATCTGATTATTGTCACCATGATCTTCAGTGGAGGGCTTATCCCGTATTATCTAACGGTGAAGAGCCTTGGCATGATCGATACGCGCTGGGCTCTGTTATTGCCGCAGGCCGTTGCCGTCTGGCAGGTATTCATCGCCAAAACGTTTTTTCAGGAGACGATTCCAGATGAGTTGAACGAGGCGGCAGAAATCGACGGCTGTAGCGATCTAAGGTTCCTCTGGTCGATCGTCCTGCCACTGTCAAAGCCTGTCATTGCGGTGCTTTCGCTTATGTATGCCGTAACCGCATGGAATGCTTATTTTGATGCACTAATTTTCCTGAAAAACGTAAATCTCTATCCGCTTCAGTTGATTCTGCGCGAGATACTCATCCAGAATTCCGTCGATAATTCGATGATGGTGGATGTACGAACAATGGAAGCCAGGCAAGGGATGAAGGATTTGCTGAAATTTTCGCTAATCGTCGTCTCGAGCCTGCCTGTCCTCATCATATATCCATTTGTTCAAAAGCATTTCGTAAAGGGGGTCATGATCGGTTCTCTAAAAGGTTAATCTATACATCAGAAGCATTATCCATTATCCATAATGAATCTGAAGGGGTGTCAGGAATGAGAAAATCATGGAAAATAATGACCAGTGTTATATTGACCGCTGTGTTACTGTTGAGTGCTTGTTCTAAGGAAGATGATTCTACCGGTCAAGGAACGAATGGATCCTCTGAAGACGGAACGGCACCGGTCAAATTGTCGGCATTCATCAATCAATCGCCTAATCTTGCAAGCTTGGATAATCCGTTTACCAAATTGGTGGAAGAGAAAACGAACGTGAAGCTGTCGTTCACGGTCGGACCTCCTAACGATAACAACGATAAGCGAAACGTTCTGATGGCTAGCGGCGATTACCCGGAAGTTTTTCTGAGCGGAAACTTTACGCCCGCCGAGCAGATGAAGTTCGGCAAGCAGGGCGTGTTCCTCCCGCTTAATGATCTGATCGATCAACACGCACCGAATATCAAAAAAATATTTGAAGAGCGTCCGGATTTGAAAGCGGCCGTTACTTCCTCGGACGGCAATATTTACGGTATGCCGCAGGTTAACGAGTGCTATCACTGCTGGTATTCGCAGAAGTTGTGGATTAACCAGAAATGGCTCGACAAGCTCGGATTGGAGATGCCGACGACTACTGAGGAATATGCCGAGGTTTTGCGTGCCTTCAAAACGAAAGACCCTAACGGTAACGGCATTGCTGACGAAGTACCGCTTAGCGGCGCACTCTACACCTGGCATGGCGATATTACGGGCTTTTTGATGAATCCTTTCATTTACAATACAGGCGACGGTCAATCCTTCTCGTATATCCGCGTAAAGGATGGACAGGTACAACTTTCCGCCAATCAGCCGGAATGGAAGGACGGACTTAGTTATCTTGCATCTTTGTATAAAGAAGGCTTGATTGATCCGCAGGCCTTTACGCAAAACCAGGAAGGGCTTCAACAGCTCGGCAATAACGTCGGCGAAACGATTTTGGGCTCCTTTGCGATCGGCCATGTGCAAATGGCGGTAGCCGCAACCGACGAGCGCAACCACGACTATGTAGCCGTTCCGCCGCTTAAAGGACCAAACGGAGTTCAGTTATCAGGGTATTACAAATCGGTTGGCAATCAGGGACGGTTCGTCATTACGGATAAAGCTAGCGAAGAGCAGCAAATCGCCGCTATTAAAATGTTGGATTACCTTTGGACTGAAGAGGGAACAAGGGGGCAAGTATTTTCGCTGGAGGGTCATTCTTGGAGCAAGGCAGCTGCTGGCCAGCTTAACGTGAACGGTGAGCCTGCAATCTATCAGGTGCTTCCTTCCTACCGGAGTGAGACGATTCACACGGATGGCTGGGATCAGGCAGGTCCGGACTTCCGTCCGCGTGAGCGCTTTGAGTCGGAAGCAGTTTCTCAGGATATCCTGTCGCCGGAGGGCTATGAACTGCGCCTGGTAACGGAGACGAAAAAGTATGAAGGCTTTGAGCCGAAAGAGGATGAGATGTTCCCGATCGATATCTTTATCAACACCGAGGACGGCGAGAAAGCCGCGCAATATAAAGCGACAGTGGAGGATTATGTCCGTTCGAACATGCTGCAGTTCATTACGGGGGATAAGGATGTCGAGAAGGATTGGAACAGCTATGTACAGGGCTTCGATGGCCTGAAGCTGAACGAATACTTGCAGATTCTGCAATCCGCGTATGACGCGAACCTGAATAAAATGGAATAACCGTGCTTGCAAATTAATATTAGCGGCCTGTGGCATAGCGCTGCAGGCCGTTCATTCTACCGAAAAGGAAGTGAGACGATTGAAGAGCCAGGAGCTATCACGCATTCAAAATCCTATTTTGCGAGGCTTTAACCCTGACCCATCCATCGTAAGAGTCGGTGATGACTATTATGTGGCAACTTCGACCTTTCAATGGTTTCCTGGCGTACAAATCCATCATTCCCGCGACCTAATCCATTGGCAACTGATCACCCGCTCGCTAGACCGCCAAAGCCAGCTTAAACATCGCTCTGCCGTTGACGATTTTGACGGGGAGAAGCTGGATTTGCAGTGGCAATCGCTTCGGCAGCCGTTTTCCGAAGATTGGCTGTCTGTTAGCGAGAGGCCGAGTTACCTTCGCTTGAAGGGGATGGAATCGCCGAACTCCAGGTTCCGTCATAGCTTAATCGGTCGACGCCAGCAGGCGTTTCATTGCGAGGCAGAGACTGCCGTTGAATTTGAACCGGAAACCTACCAGCAGATGGCGGGCCTTATTTACTATTACAATTCTCAAAACTATTATTACTTGCGAATCGGGTACGATGAAGAAGGAGGAACGAATCTGGGGATTGTGGCTAATGATCACGGAATCTACTTCGAGCATACCGACCCGCATGTTTCGATCCCATCCGGACAACGCGTTTATTTGCGTTTGATTTTGGAAGAATGCAATCTGCAATTCTATTATTCCCTGGACGGAACGGACTGGAGTATGCGACACATCTGGGTGACGGTTATTTTACCGATTGGGGCTTTACCGGGGCTTTCATCGGATTGTGCGCGCATGATTTGACCGGTGGCCGACGCTATGCTGATTTCGACTACTTCCGCTATGAGGAGAAGGAGTGAGTTTAATGGAATCTTCCAATGACTCGTTAAAAGGGTACCATCTTGTATTCGTATGCGGCGAGGACGAGTATGAATCGGAAAACACGATGCCTCGGATAGCCGAGGAGGCTGCGCGGAAGCACGGCGCTTCGGTTACCGTTCTGACGGCTTACCCGAGTGCAGCCAACCCGGAAAATATTCCGGGACTGGAAGCACTGCTAACGGCTGATCTCGCCGTGTTCTATATCCGCTTCCGGCAATTGCCGCAGGAGCAGTTCCGCTATATCAGCGACTATCTGGAGGCGGGCAAGCCGGTGATCGGCTTACGGACGAGCACTCATGGCTTTCAATATCCGGAGGACCATCCGCTTGTTCGCTGGAATGATGGGTTTGGTATCGACGTGCTCGGTGCTCCGTGGATTCGCCATTTCGGCCATTCTTCCTCAACCAGTGTTTCCATCGCATGGGGAGCAGGGAACCATCCGATTCTAGAAGGCATTCCGACTCACTTCGAATGCCGCTCCTGGCTCTATCAAGTGCTGCCTTATCCGCAGGTGGGCGATACGACGCCGCTGCTTAACGGCGCCACGGTGAATCCGGAGGACAACGGGTGGTCGTATACAAGCGAAACGCCGCGCGTTCATCCGGTTGCTTGGACGCGAACCCATTTCGGCGGGGGACGCGTGTTTACGACGACGATGGGGCACCCGGACGATTTCGAGCTGCCGGAATTCCGGCGCCTGCTGCTTAACGGCATTCATTGGGCAGTCGGTGCGGAGTATTTATAAAAGGAGGATCAGTCCATTGAAACAAGTTGCAATTACTGGCATGAAGAAAGCGGAATTGCTGGAACGGGAGAAACCGGCTCTGAAGGAAGGCTGGGCCCTGGTTAAGGTGCATGCTGCGCCAATGTGTGCGGAATATAAGGGGTTTGTCCACGGCGATCATACCGATTGTCTAGGCCATGAAGCGGCAGGCGAGATCGTAGAAGCCGCTCCCGGCAGCAAAGTGAAGGTGGGAGACCGCGTAGTCGTTATGCCTCAATACCCATGCGGCGAGTGCGAAATGTGCGTCGCCGGCGACTTTATATATTGCGAGCATAACCTGCACCATCACGAGCCGACCATGACGCAATATTTGTCCAAACCGTCTTGGCTGCTCGCGAAAATTCCCGATGGCGTAATGTACGAGAAGGCTTCACTTGCTTGTTGCGGTTTGGGGCCGTCCCATGGCGCATTCACGACAATGGGCGTTGATGCATTCTCGACGGTACTCATTACCGGTCTAGGACCTGTCGGCCTTGGAGCGATTGTCAATGCGAAATTCAGGGGTGCAAAAGTTATCGCAGTCGAGATGAACCCTTATCGGGTGAATCTGGCGAAGAAGATGGGCGTCGAGCATATTATCGATCCTCGGGATCCCGATGCAGTGCAGCAAATTAAGGCATTGACCGGTGGAAGAGGTCCGGAGTTCGGACTTGATTGTTCCGGCGTCGTATCCGCGCATCGACTACAAATCGATGTGATCAGACGCAAGGGGAAAGTCGCATTCGTCGGGGAATGTTTCTCTGAGACACCAATTAAAGTAAGTGATGACCTGCTTCGAAAAGGGATTCATCTAATTGGTTCATGGCATTACAATCTCAATGAATTTCCGCAATTGATGAAAGTCATCGAACAATCGCCACTGACGGACCTGCTCATTACACATCAATTTCCGATGAGCCGGATCCAGGAAGCGTTTGAGGTTTCCGCTTCTCAGCAAAGCGGTAAAATCATTTTGAACCCGTGGGAGTGATTAACTAATGAAAGTAGGTATGAATTTACTGCTATGGACGGATAAGCCGAATCCTTCGGAGCATTTGAAGCTGCTTGAATCGATCAAAGAATGGGGCTTTGACGGCGTCGAGCTGGCGGCAGACAATATGGACGCGGGAGATGCTAGAGCATTTGGACTAATACTGAAGGAATTGGATCTCGGTTGCACCGCAATCGCGGCGCTGAACGCTTCAGAAGCCGATCCGGCAAGCCGTGAGTCTCAGCTCCGGGAGAATGCACTTGCGAAGTTGAAACATGCCATCAACAATACGCATCTGCTGGGCGGGAAGGTGCTGTGCGGCCCGCTGTTTCAAGGTCTTGGTCGGTTTACTGGCCGCGGCCCGCAAACCGACGAATGGGACAATGCAGTGGATACGCTCCGTCAGGCAGGCGAGTTCGCCGCCGGGCTGGACATCAAGCTCGCGCTTGAGCCGATCAACCGCTTCGAGATGTATTTGGTCAATACGCTGGAAGAAGGAGTCCGTTTTATCAAACAGGTCGGCCTGCCGAACGTCGGGCTGCTTGCGGATACTCATCACGGGAACATTGAAGAGCTGAACGTTCCGGATGCGTGGAGGAAGGCGGCTGAGCATATTTTTCACGTGCATATATCCGAGAACAACCGGGGCGTTCCGGGCAGCGGACATGCTGTGACAGGGGAAATATTCCAAACACTAAAGGAAATCGGATACGACCAATGGCTGACGATTGAGGCATTTGGTCAGCAGGTGCCGGGCCTCATTTCCCGGTTGCATTTATGGCGGGACTATAGCGAACATCCTGATGACGCCGCAAGACTTGGCGTGCAACATATTCGGAAGCATTTAGCTTAAGGGAGGGGGATGGAAAATGCCTTTCGTACAAACGAACGGAACTGAGCTTCATTACACTGAACGGGGCATAGGCGAGCCGATTATACTTCTTATGGGTCTTGGAGCGCCGGGCAGTGTGTGGGAGGAGCATGTGCGCGCGTATGAGTCGCATTTCCGCTGCATTCTCGTCGATAACCGGGGAACAGGCCGCTCGGCAAAGCCGGAGGGTCCCTACACAACCAAGATGATGGCGGCAGATACGACCGGCCTGCTGGATGCGCTCAAAATCGGGGAAGCTCATATATCCGGCATATCTATGGGGAGCGCGATCGCGCAGGAGATTGCGCTGGCCGCTCCCGGCCGGGTCAGAAGCCTATCGCTTCATTGCTCTTGGCAACAATGTGATAACTACACAAGAAGTGTATTCGAGACGCTGGGCAGCGGTTATTCCCACATGCCGGCAGACGAATTTCAAAAGCTGCTTCAGCTCATTATTTATACACCTTCGTACTTTAACCAGAATGGTGGCAAGCTCGAGGCAGCGCGGGATACGGCGCTGCTTGAGGAGCAGCCGATGCCTGTGCATGCGTTTCTAGCGCAATGCGAGGCATGCATCACCCATCACACGACGGGACAGCTTGGAGCAATAACGGCGCCTACCCTTATTACGGTAGGAGACAGGGATATTTTCACGCCGCTGCGTTTATCTCAGTCGATTGCGGCCGAGATAAAGCAAGCCGAGCTGCATGTCTTCGAAGGCAGCGGCCATACGCATCATTGGGATCGGCTGGAGGATTTCAACCGTCTTACATTGGATTTTTTATTGCGTCATCGAAATTTGGTTTAAAGAAGGAGCGAACAGAATGAATCCTAAACTATCAATAGGCTCGTGGGCGTTTGCCTTCGGTCCCTTCGCACAATCTCCATGGCCGTTCTCGCGAATTTTGCAATACGCCAGCGAAGCGGGCTATGACGGAGTGGAAATTAACGGCTTTGCGCCGCATCCGACGCCGGAGCTTTATCCGACTATGGCCAGCCGCCAAGCACTGCTGAAGGAAATTCGATCTTACGGCCTTGGCATCTCAGGCTATGCACCTGATTTTACCACGGTACCGCCGGCACAATGCGAGCCGGTCCTTTATCTGGAACGGATGGGGGCCTATATTCAGTTTTGCGTGGACCTGGGCATCGATACGATTCGGGTGGACACCGTCAGCCCTCCATCAGAGCTAGTTGAGGCGGAATATGAAGCGCAGTACGCACGGCTTGCCAACACGTGGCGCGCTTCCGCAGAGCTTGCGGCATCCTCGGGCATCCGGATTGTATGGGAGTTCGAGCCTGGCTTCTGGCTGAATAAGCCGTCGGAGGTTAAGCGGTTGGTCGAGGCGGTTAACCATCCGTCCTTCCAGATTTTATTCGATACGAGTCATGCCTATATGAGCGGAGTCATCGGAGCCCGCCAGCCGGGTAGGAAAGAGGTGCTTCCCGGAGGGATCGCGGAATTCGCGAATCTGCTTGACGGTCATATCGGGCATTTCCATCTTATCGATTCCGATGGAACGCTGCATGACGAGGAGACGAGTACGCACGCAGCTTTCGGGGCCGGTGAGATCAATTTCGTTTCGTTCCTGAAGGAGCTGAAGCCGATCGTAACGAACATCGAATGGTGGTGCGTCGACTTTTGCTTTAATGCGGAGGTTGAAGAATGGGGCCGCGAGGCTGTGCCTTACATTCGTAAGGCGATTAAGGAGGCAGAGTAGAGGATGGCAATTTCGTTCGGATTTCAGACCTATACGTGGCAGATGTCCTACGAGAAACATCGCGATCGGCTCGATCACATTCTGGATATCGTACAGCAGGCGGGCGGAGCAGGGGTAGAGCCGGAGGTGTGCATGCTGGGGCGCTATGGTGACGATCCGCTTGCGCTGTCAAACGCACTGGAAGAAAGAGGCTTGCAGCTAGGCGCACTTTGTCTTGCCCTGGCATGGCGTGAAGCCGGCGAGACCGCGGAAGAGAAAGTCGAAGCGGACCGGATTATCCGGTTCTTGAAGCATTTTCCGGAAACGCTGCTCACGATAGTTCAGCTTCCCGGAAAGGATCGCAGCGACTTGGCGAACCGCCAAAAAAACGCTCTATTAAGCATCAATGCAGTCGCCCGGCGTGCTTACGAGGAAGGCATTGTATGCGCCTATCACCCAAACTCCCCAAGCGGTTCAATCTTCCGAATTGAAGAGGACTACCGCATGTTGCTTGACGGAATCGATTCCCGATATTGCGGCTATGCACCGGATACGGGTCATATCGTGAAGGGCGGCATGGATGTCGAGTCGGTATTCCGGGCCTACCGGCCACTAATTAGGCATGTTCATTTTAAAGATATGGAACAGTTAAGCGGACATTGGTCGGCATTGGGGAAAGGCTCGATCAATCATAAGGGCATTGTACAGTATTTGAAGGAGACGGACTATGACGGATGGATCATGGTCGAGGAGGAATCGCAGGAAGCGGGGCGCCAACCCGACCGGGTAACACTTCAGAATGGGATTTACGTCCGGGAAGAGCTGGCTTCATTGGCCTAATCGTAACGGATACGGGTTCAATCCTTCGACCGGGTAGTCTAGCATAGAAGAACTTAAGTAGGAGAGTGGAATAATGAAGCAGCGTATTTATATCGTAGGGACGGGCGCGATTGCCGGTTACCATGCGGAGGCGATCGAGCGTTATGCAGAGTCGGAATCGGGCCGTCCGTTGCTATATGTGACGGATGTAAATAAGGCGGCATTGACGGCCTTTATCCAGCGTTTTCCTTGGGCAGCGCCACTAGACAATTTAGCCTCTATGCTGGACGAGCCTTCCAGAGAGGATGATATCGTTATTGTTGCAACCCCTCCTGTCACTCACGCGGATATTTCCTGTCAAGCACTCCGTTCCGGCCGTCATGTCCTTTGCGAGAAGCCGCTTGCCATGAATCGGGAGGAAGCGGATCTGATGCTGAAGACTGCGGAGGAAGCAGGCAAATGGATTGGCTGCTGTAGCTCCCGCTTTGCAGGCTTGCAGATTACGGAGGAAGTGAAAGGATTGCTAGCACACGGAACGCTTGGGGACGTCTATCAGGTGCAATGGGTTCAGCGCCGTAAGCGAGCAAGGTCGGGGATTGATTACCAGCCTCAGAGCCGTTGGTTCCTAAACCGCGCGGTTAGCGGCGGTGGCACACTCATGGACTGGGGCCCTTATGACATCGCGAGCTTGAACGAGGTACTTCAGCCCGACCGGGTAGAGATTCTTCATGCCTGGATGACCAATCCGGAAACGGGACATCCGGTTGAAGCTGAGGTGCTTTCCGAAGTGGAACAGCATGCAGGGGCGACGATGCGGTTTCATCTAGCTAATGGGGGGAGGGTGACTGTGCAATACGAGCGCGCCGCCTGCTGCCATGGCGAGGAGCGGAGCTTGGCGGAAATCGAAGGGACCGGCGGCGCCGTCAGCTGGGACTGGCTGTGTTTCGATGGACAAGGCGAGCTCAAACACTATTCCGATGTAGGCGGTGATCCGGAAGTCAGCAAGGTTACGGTAAAGAACGCGCAGCTTGGCATGATGGATAAGCCGATCATCTATTTTATGCAGTCGATTGCAGGGCGAGAAACCCCTGTGATTCTCAATGAGCAGGCTGTTTTCAACTTCAGCATACTGGCTGCTATTTACGATTACATCAGAACGGGAGAGGTACAGATTGTCGCAAAGGGGGCGCGGCCATGAACCGGATCTATGCGATGGATACATTTTTCTACAACAGCTTGGGAAACTACCCCTTCAACACCCGTTGCGAAATGCTGTCCGAGCTGGGCTATGACGCGGTCTACTTAACGTTATGGGAAGGGGAAGAGCAGGCTTGGAAGGATCTCAATCGGCTGCCGGATGTAAAAACGGAGTATGGGCTCGAAGTCGCTGCCGTATACGTGGTGCTGGATCTAACGCTGCCGAAGGACCACCCGAATGTTAAAAGGATTATGTCGATGCTGGAGGGGCTGCGAGGGTGCAGCCGGGTCGAGCTGGCGCTCACGATGGGCGATTCTGGGATTGCGCCATCTGATCCAAAAGGAGACCCTCCAGCGCTAGAGCGGCTGTCCGAATTGCTTGTGGCTGCGGAGCGCAATCAGATACAACTTTCGTTGTATCACCATGTTTTCTTTTGGCTGGAGCGATGGGAGGATGCGCTCCGGCTGGTGAAGCAGCTTAACCATCCGCTTCTTGGGATTACGTTCAGCGCGTTCCATTGGTTCGCCGTTGATGGAAAGAATCCGGACATCGCTTTGTCCGATTGCGCGCCTTATTTACATGCAGTTAATCTTTGCGGCAGCCGCAAGCAGTATGAATCTGCGGGGCTGCCTGCTTCAATCGAATGCGTGGATTCGGGCGAGCTGGATATTTTCAATGTACTGGGCGTTCTGAAACGGAAGGGCTATACGGGCTATATCGGATTTCAGGGCTATGGAATGGGCGGTGATACGTATAGCCGTCTTGAGCGGAACCGGGATGCGTACCGATCTATGATGGAGCGGTTGGAACGCCATCCTTCATGGGCTAAGCTCTCGTGAAGCAATCCATATTAGAAAAGGCGGGATGGCTATGATCGGAAGAAATGCGATAAACGATGGTTCCTGAAAGCCTATAATGGCTTTTTTTTCCGCACTTGCGTGCGCGGGCACGCAAGTGTTTCGGAAACCAACTCGATAGAATATTTTTTTTGAAATTGTGTGCGCGGGCACACACTAAGAAGGAGGAATTCAATTGGCTATTGTGGTTCAAAAGCGCGACTACAGCATTCTCGGATCTGAAAATTGTCGCGCCCAAGAGAAAGGGCTGGCCGCTGCGGATTGGTATATGTGTCCGATTCCACGTCCGAAACTGAAGGAGTTGATGAAACGTAAGAATGGCCCAGCGATACGAGATACACTCATTTGGTTCGCGCTGCTCGTTATTGCCGGTTATCTTGCCTACCTTTCATGGGGGACGTGGTGGTCTGTTCCAACCTTTCTGGCCTATGGCATTCTGTATGCAACGTCAGGAGACTCCCGTTGGCACGAATGCGGCCACGGCACAGCTTTTAAGACCCCATGGATGAACGAGGTGATGTATCAGATTGCCTCCTTCATGGTGTTGCGATCCGCGACGCCATGGCGTTGGAGCCATGCCCGGCATCATACCGATACGATCATCGTCGGGCGTGATCCCGAAATTATTGCGGAGCGTCCACCGGTCTGGAAAATCTTACTGATGCAAGTCTTCGATCTGTACGGCGGCCCGATTGAGATTAAGCGTTTTTTCCTGCATGCATTTGGTAGGCTCGAAGAGTCAGAGAAGGCCTATATTCCGGAGATCGAGTATAAGAAAGTTTTTCGCGAAGCGCGGATTTATATGCTTATATTTCTTGCGGTCATCGCCGCATGCTTTTATACCGGCAGCCTTATGCCCGCAATGTTCGTTGGCCTGCCCACCTTCTATGGCTTTATTCTTGTGCTGGGCTTCGGAGTGACGCAGCATCTAGGTCTTTACGAGGACGTACTAGACCATCGGCTCAATTCCCGGACAATTTATATGAACCCTGTGCTGCGGTTCCTTTACTGGAACATGAACTATCACGTTGAACACCACATGTTTCCGATGGTACCGTATCATAACCTATCGCGTTTGCACAAGGAAATAAAGGCGGACTGTCCTGAAGCGCGGCCGAGTTTTCTAGCAGCCTTAAAGGAGGTTATTGCCGCGCTGCGCAAGCAGAAGGAGGATCCGTCATACGTCGTCTTTAAGCCGCTGCCGGATACGGCCCGCCCGTACCGCTATGTCGCAGAACATGAAGAACCAGGGAGGGAACGGGCATGAGTGAACAATGGATCGAGGTTTGCGGCACGGATGACATTGAGGAAGAGGATGTCTGTCGCTTTGATTACGAGGATCGGACATTCGCCGTCTACCGAACGGACAATGACGAATATTACGCCACCGATGGCTATTGCACGCACGAGAGGTTTCATCTAGCCGACGGGCTAGTCATGGGACGAACAATCGAATGTCCTAAGCATAACGGACGCTTCGATATTCTAACCGGAGCAGCACGGCGTGCGCCCGTATGCGTCGATTTGGTGACTTACCCGGTCAAAGTGGAAAAGGGAAAAATCTATCTTTGTATTAAGCGATAAGGAGAATCGTATGAACACAAATGGAATGGTGATAATTGGAGCGGGGGAAGCAGGTACACGGGCTGCGCTCGAGCTTAGAGAACTGGGCTGGAAGGGGGCGATTACGCTCATTGGGGACGAAAAAAGGTCTCCCTACGAGCGGCCGCCGTTGTCCAAGAGCTATCTGACGTCCCAAGAAGCTAGAGAGCCCGCGACGATCGTGAATGTCGATACGCTGAGAGAAAGAGGAATACAATTCCTAACAGGGGATGCGGCTGTTCGCATAGACAGAGACAGACATGAAGTAGAGTTGGCGAGCGGCTCCCGAATTTCGTACGAGCGTTTGCTGCTTGCAACTGGAGCCCGTCCACGGCAGTTACAAACGGGGGGAAGCGGAGACGGACGTCTGCTTTACTTGCGCCGGATCGAGGATGCGGCGGCAATAAGGGAAAAACTTGTTCCCGGTAATTGCATTGCCGTCATCGGAGGCGGGTTTATTGGCCTTGAAACGGCCGCAGCCGCAATTGAACGGGGCTGTCGCGTCACCTTAATCGAGGCGGCGCCACGCATCTTAATTCGAGGCGTTCCGGAAGCGGTTGCAGCAATGGTCGAGAAGCGCCATCGCGCAGCCGGTGTCGAATTCAGGACAGGCGTAGGCATCTCCACAGTCGAAGTTGACGGAGAAGGTGTGGCGGTCATTCTGGCCGACAGCAGCCGGATTGCGGCAGATGCCGTCATTGCCGGGATTGGCGCAGTGCCGGAAACGTCGCTTGCGGAGTCCTGCGGCTTAGATACCGACAATGGCATCAAGGTCGACGAAAGGCTGGGGACGTCGGACTCCCACATATTCGCCGCAGGAGACTGCTGCTCCTTCCCTCATCCACTCTACGACGGAAAGCGGATTCGGCTGGAAGCGTGGCGAAACGCGAAGGATCAAGGCCAGCATGCGGCAGGCAGCATGCTGGGCAAGACGAACCCGTATGACGTTGTGCCTTGGTTCTGGTCTGACCAGTATGAGATGACGCTTCAGGTGTCCGGGCTTGCAGATGCCACAGTCTCAATGATCGAACGAGATCATGGGGAATCGGCCAAACTGTTCTTTCACCTAGATGCTGACGGTCGGCTGATTGCGGCCAGCGGCATGGATCCTGGCGGAGGGATTTCCAAGGAGATCAGGCTGGCCGAAATGCTGATTGAGAAGAGGGCGAAACCTGACCCGGCAGCACTCGCCAACCCAACTGTGCGGTTAAAGGCTCTTTTACGGGAGTGTGAAGTAGGATGATGAAGTCGGATGCATGAGGGATTTGGGCTTCAATGGATCGGCGCGAGACCGCTGTTATCGGATGGCAGATCGACAACGAGTTGAATTGCCATACAAAAGATCAAAAATTAGCCGTGTAAGAAAATTTATCAATAAATAATGATTGATTTACTTAGCGCTTATTTATAATATGTAGTTAAGCGCTTTACCTATTATGATTATAGTAAGTCTATATTATATTTTTATGTTAAAGTATAAAGCGCTTAACGTAATTGTCGAGGAGGAGACTATGAGCACAATTCGGTTAACAATGGCACAGGCCTTATTGAAATTTCTCGATCAACAGTACATTTCCATTGATGGTGTAGAAACGAAGTTCGTAGCAGGGGTAATGGGCATATTCGGACACGGAAACGTGACGGGAATTGGCGAAGCGCTGGAAAGGAGCCCTGGCAGCCTGGTTTTCGTGCAAGGCAAAAACGAACAAGGAATGGCGCACGCGGCGACCGCTTATGCCAAGCAATTGAACCGTACAAGCATCTATGCCTGTACAACATCGATTGGTCCCGGCGCTTTGAATATGGTAACAGCAGCCGGAACGGCGACGGTTAACCGCATCCCGCTGCTGCTCCTTCCGGGAGACAACTTTGCATCCAGACAGCCCGATCCGGTGCTGCAGCAATTGGAAGCCGGACATGACTATACGATTGCGGCGACCGACTGCTTCAAGCCCGTGAGTAAATATTGGGATCGCATCGTGCGTCCCGAGCAATTGATGAGCGCTGCCCTACAAGCGATGCGGGTATTAACGGATCCGGCGGATACCGGTACGGTAACGCTTGCTTTGCCGCAGGACGTGCAGGCGGAGGCATACGCTTACCCGGTATCCTTCTTTGAGAAACGGGTGCATGTCGTGGATCGCCAGCAGCCTTCGACTGAAGCTGTAAAACGAGCGATCGAGCTCATCAGCACAAAGCGCAAACCTCTTATCATAGCGGGTGGAGGCGTGCAATATTCCTTCGCGACGGAAGCGCTTGCCGCATTCGCCGAAACATTTAGCATTCCAGTCGCCGAGACGCAAGCGGGCAAGGGCTCCTTGCCTTGGAAACATCCTTTGAACGTTGGGGGTATCGGCGTAACCGGCGGATTGGCTGCAAACAAGCTGGCCAAAGAAGCGGACCTGATTATTGGCGTCGGGACGCGGTACTCCGACTTTACGACATCCTCCAAATCGGCATTCCCACACCAGGACGTCCAATTTCTGAATATAAACATCAACCGTATGGACGCGGCAAAGCTGGAAGGAACGGCATTGGTCGGAGATGCGAAGGAAGCGATCCGCCTGTTGGCGGAAGGGCTGGCGGAAGCAGGATATGTATCTGCCTATAAGGACGGGGAGATTGCCGGCGTCAACGCGGAGTGGAATGCTGAAGTAGACCGTCTGTATACGCTGGAACGGGAGGACGGCTTTGCGCAAACGCGGGCACTCGGCGTTATTAACGAAACGATTGATGAAGATGCCGTAATCGTCTGCGCTGCAGGCAGCCTGCCGGGCGATCTTCAACGGTTGTGGCGGGTTGGCTCGCCGGGCGGCTACCATATGGAATATGGATTTTCCTGCATGGGATACGAGGTGAGCGGCGCGTTCGGCGCTGCGCTGGCGGAGCAAGGCCGGGAGGTTTATGCCCTTGTAGGAGACGGAAGCTATTTGATGCTTCACTCCGAGCTGGTGACGAGCTTGCAGGAAGGAAGAAAGCTGACGGTATTATTGTTCGACAATCACGGCTACCAATGTATCCATAACCTGCAGCGCGGACATGGAAGCGACGGCTTTGGCAATGAATTCCGCTATCGCGAGTCCGAGACCGGCCATTATACCGGCGGGCCATTGCCCATTGACTTTACGGCACATGCCCGCAGCTTGGGGCTTGCCTCATACAAAGCGTCCAATGCTGAGGAGCTGCGCCAAGCACTGAAGCAGGCGAAGGCTGAAACGCGCTCAACGCTAATCGAAATTCCCGTGCTGGCCGGCACGAATACAGGCGGCTACGAGTCGTGGTGGAACGTCGGCGTTCCAGCCGTATCGGAGAGTGAGAAGGTCGTTGCCGCGCATGAAGAAATGAGCAAAAAGCTGGCACAGGCAAAACCTTATTAAGGAGGAGTTATAGATGGCGTTGTTTCCTTTTCAATTAGGAATTCATCCGATCAATTGGGTCGGCGAAGACGTAAAGGAGCATGGCGAGCATACAACTTACGAGCAAATTATGGACGATATTCAAGCACTCGGCTTGACTGGAACGGAGATAGGCAGAAAGTTTCCGACCGATATCGAGCTGCTTAAGCAAGAGCTTTCGAAACGAAATATTCAGCTTGTCTCCCAATGGAAATCAGTGCTGTTCTCCGATCCCGCCTACCGGGAATCTGAGCTGGAAGCTTTCCGCGCGCATGCCAAGTTTTTGCAGCAAATGGGAAGCAAGGTCATCAGTACCTGCGAAGTAGGAGGATCGCTGCATTTCGATCCCCGCCGGACGCCGAACGAGACCGAAGTTATTCGTCTGGACGAAGCTGGCTGGGAGAGCCTGGCGGTAGGTTTGAATGCTGCCGGTAAAATCGCGCTGGAATACGGGCTGAAGCTGACATACCACCATCATGGCGGAACGGCGATCGAAAGCCCGGAGGAAATCGACAAGCTGATGGCATTAACAGATCCGGAAGCCGTGTCCCTGCTGTTTGATTCAGGCCATGCGTTGTACGGCGGTGCCGAACCGGCGGAGCTCCTTCGTAAGCATTACGACCGGGTCGCTTATATTCATCTGAAGGATGTGCGCATGAATCGGCTTGAGGAATCGAAAGCGTTGGGGGTCGATTTTGTCACTTGCATCCGCAACGGCGTGTTTACCGTTCCGGGAGACGGGAATATCGATTTCCGTCCAATCCTGAATGAGCTTGTCGATCGGAAATACGACGGCTGGGCTTTATTAGAGGGCGAGCAGGATCCGGAAGAGCATCCGGCACGCGAATATGCGGCAAGAGCTATCGAATACCTTTGCTCCCTAATAGGTGAGAAGGAGAGTGTGTAAGTTGTCTACTATTTCTTTCCCTTCCGATAGGAAGTTTGATTTTACGGCGATTGGCCGTCTATGCATCGATCTCAATGCCAACGAGATCAATCGACCGATGGAGCAGACCATGACATTTACGAAATACGTAGGCGGCTCACCGGCAAATATTGCAATCGGGATGAGCCGGCTGGGCAACAAAACGGCATTCATCGGAAAAATCGCGGACGATCAAATGGGCAGATTTATCCGGAACTACCTCGACAATGAGGGGATCGACACGAGCAATGTCGTGACGGACAAGACGGGGGCCGTTACCGGCTTGGCTTTTACCGAGATTAAAAGCCCATTGGAATGCAGTATCCTCATGTACAGGGATAACGTTGCCGATTTACTGCTAAATCCGCTGGAAGTGAGCGAGTCGCTCATCGCGGAAAGTAAAGCGCTGCTCGTTTCCGGCACGGCGCTGGCGGCAAGTCCTTCACGCGAGGCAGTGCTTCTTGCATTAGATTATGCCCGCAAGCATGGCACTACCGTTATTTTCGATATCGATTTCCGTCCTTATTCCTGGGTGTCTCCCGAAGAAACGGCCGTATATTACAACTTGGCTGCGGAAAAAAGCGATATCATCGTTGGAACGCGTGAGGAGTTCGACAGCATGGAGCGCTTCGAGCAAAATCTCGAACACAGCGATCGGTTCACCGCTTCCAAATGGTTCAACCATTCCGCAAAAATCGTCATCATCAAGCATGGCAAAGAAGGTTCGATCGCCTATACGACGGACGGTTTGGAGCATCGGACGAAATCGTACCCGGCCAAGGTCGTCAAAACCTTCGGGGCAGGCGATTCCTACGCGGCTGGCTTCATTTATGGAATTATGTCGGGATTGACGCTTGAGAAGAGCATGGAATTCGGAAGCGCAGCCGCATGTATTGTCATCTCCAGCCATAGCTGCTCGGATGCGATGCCAACGGCAGAGCAAGTCAAGGATTACATCGAACGCTGCAATCGTGGTGAAATAACCGCGAGTTAGGTTGCCGGGTTCATCGCCTTGCAAGCTTACAACTTGAAGAAACGAGGGAATAACATGACGACTACACTTAAAAACTGGATTGGCGGACAATGGGTTGAGGCCTCTTCGGAAAAGTACGACAATGTATATAATCCTGCAACCGAGGAAATTTTGGCGCTTGTTCCGCTTTCTTCCGAAGCAGACGTGGACGCGGCCGTGCAAACGGCAAGAAACGCTTTCGAGACCTGGAGCAAGACGCCGGTTCCAAAACGTGCCCGCGTATTGTTTAAATATCAACAGCTTCTTGTAGACCATTGGGAAGAGCTTGCACGCCTCATTACGACAGAGAATGGCAAAAGCTATGCCGAAGCGTACGGTGAAGTGCTTCGCGGCATCGAATGCGTCGAATTCGCAGCAGGCGCTCCGACGCTCATGATGGGCAAGCAGCTGCCTGATATCGCAACGAATTTGGAATCCGGCATGTACCGCTACCCGATCGGCGTCGTTGGAGGCATCTCGCCATTCAACTTCCCGATGATGGTTCCTTGCTGGATGTTCCCGCTCGCGATTGCTTGCGGAAACACCTTCGTCCTGAAGCCTTCGGAGCGTACGCCGCTGCTTGCTAACCGCCTTGCCGAGCTATTCCACGAAGCGGGATTGCCTGCGGGCGTGCTCAATGTCGTCCACGGGGCGCATGACGTGGTTAACGGCATTTTGAAGCATCAGAACGTGCAGGCTATTTCCTTCGTCGGCTCACAGCCGGTTGCCGAATATGTATACAAAACGGGCACTTCTTACGGCAAACGGGTTCAAGCGCTTGCCGGCGCCAAAAACCATTCGATCGTAATGCCTGACGCGGATCTTAAGCTCACGGTTAAAGAAATCGTCAGCGCGGCATTTGGCTCGGCGGGCGAGCGCTGTATGGCTTGTGCCGTCGTCATCGCAGTCGGCGAAGTCGGCGATGAACTGGTACGCAGATTGTCCGAAGCAGCCGACAACATTACAATCGGCAACGGACTGGAAGAAGGAACGTTCCTGGGTCCTGTTATTCGCAAGCCTCATAAGGAAAGAACGATTGGCTATATTGAGTCCGGCGAGACCGAGGGCGGCTTGCTCGTGCGTGACGGCCGCAAAGACGCTGCCGCCCAATCCTCCGGTTATTTCGTAGGACCGACCATTTTCGATCAAGTTAGCTGCGAGATGAAAATTTGGAAAGATGAGATCTTCGCTCCAGTCCTCTCCGTCGTGAGAGCAGAAACGCTGGAAGAGGCGATTGCGATTGCAAACCGTTCGGAATTCGCCAACGGCGCCTGCTTGTTCACAAGCAGCGGCAGCAGCGTAAGGCAGTTCCGCGAGTCGATTGACGCAGGCATGCTTGGGATTAACCTTGGCGTACCTGCTCCAATGGCATTCTTCCCGTTCTCGGGCTGGAAAAAATCGTTTTACGGCGACCTTCATGCCAACGGGACGGACGGCGTAGAGTTCTACACTCGCAAAAAAATGGTAACCGCTCGCTGGTAATCGCGGCATAAGCTTGGAGGGTGATCCGAAATGTCTTTAGTATCGATGACTGACATGCTTCGCACGGCGAATGCGGGCGGCTATGCCGTCGGTCAATTTAATTTGAACAACCTAGAATTCACGCAGGCGATTCTGACTGCCGCCCAAGAAGAGGCTTCTCCGGTTATCCTCGGTGTAAGCGAGGCTTACATTCCTTATATGGGAGGTTTGCCTTACATCTACGGCATGGTGAACACGTTGATCGACCATTACGGAATTACGGTACCCGTCGCTTTGCATTTGGACCATGGCTCCTCTTACGAGGTATGTATCCGGGCGCTTAAAGCGGGCTTTACCTCCGTTATGATCGATGCTTCGCATCATTCGCTGGATACGAACATCGAGACGACGCAAAGGGTAACGGATGTCGCCCATGTGCTAGGCGCTTCTGTCGAAGCGGAGCTGGGAAAAATCGGCGGACGCGAAGATGATTTGGAAGTGCTGGAAGTCGAAGCTTCCTATGCGGAAACGGCGGATTGTGTACGAATGGTAAAGGAGACGGGCATCGATTGCTTGGCTCCCGCACTTGGTTCCGTTCACGGCCCGTACCGCGGCCAGCCAAAGCTGGGGTTGGATAGGATGAAGGAAATTCATTCGCTTACGGGAGTGCCGCTCGTACTTCACGGTGGAAGCGGTATCCCCGAAGCGGAGATCCGGGAGGCTATCGCCTCGGGAACGGCCAAAATCAACGTCAATACGGATAATCAAACCGTCTTTACGCAGGCGATCCGGAACTATTTGCATAACCATCCAGAAACCTATGATCCAAGACATTATTTAAATCCGGCGCGCGAAGCGATCAAGGCTGCCGTTCGAGACAAAATGAGGCTATTCGGCAGCTCAGGACAAGAGAAAGGCGGACGAGTATGAAGAAAATTAAAATTGGCATCATCGGTGCAGGAAGAATCGGCAAAATCCATACAGACAATTTAAGAAGACAACCGCAAGCGGAAATCGTTGCGATCAGTGATCTGTTTGCCGGTCCAGAGCTGACAGAGTGGGCGCTGGAAAGAGGCATTCCCATAGTGACGAAGGACAGCGACGAGCTGCTGGCTAATCCGGATATAGACGCCGTTTTCATTTGCTCTTCAACGGATACGCATGTGCCGCTTATTAAACGTGCAGCACAGCAGGGCAAGCATATTTTTTGCGAAAAGCCGGTTAGCATGGACATACGGCAGACAGAGGAAGCGCTGGAAGAGGTTCGCAAGGCCGGAGTTCAGCTACAAGTTGGCTTCAACCGCCGCTTCGATCATAACTTCAAGCGGATCCGCGAGTATGTGAAGGCTGGAGCGATCGGCGAAACACATCTGATCAAGATTACCTCCCGCGATCCTGCTCCTCCGCCGGAATCCTACATTAAAGTATCGGGCGGTATCTTCATGGATATGATGATCCATGATTTCGATATGGCTCGATTCCTCTCTGGCAGCGAGGTAGAAGAAGTATTCGCACAAGGCAGCGTGCTAATCGATTCTGTCTTCGGCAAGCATGGCGACGTCGATACGGCGATCGTTACGCTCCGCTTCGCAAACGGCGCGCTTGGCGTTATTGATTGCAGTCGCAAAGCAGTTTACGGCTATGACCAACGTGCCGAAGTATTTGGGTCGAAAGGTTCTGCAGCAGCAACGAATGATCACCCTAATACGGCTGTCATCAGCACGGAAGATGGCGTCATCAGTGAAAAGCCGCTTCATTTCTTCCTGGAGCGCTACAATTCGGCTTATATCGAAGAGACCGAGCAGTTTATCAATGTTTTGCTTCAAGGCGGTGAGGTTTCGGTCAGCGGAGCGGATGCCTGCCAAGCCGAGAGAATCGCGTTGGCTGCGAAGCTGTCGCTACGCGACAACCGCAGCGTGAAGCTGTCGGAGCTTAAGGAATTGAAAGGGGGGGTGTGATCAAATGAGCAAACTGATTGTGAGCCCGGAGCGTCAGCCTTCGGGATTGGACCCCATCCTTTCGATTACTCCGGAATCAGCAGGCTGGCGCTATGTCGGTTTCGAAGTCTACCAATTGAACCCGGGGGAAAAGCTAAGCAGAGCAACAGCAGGCAACGAAGTATGCTTGGTGCTGCTCGGCGGATTGGCCAACGTGGCGACGGCAAAATCCTCATGGATGAATATCGGGCAAAGAATGAACGTCTTCGAGCAGACGCCGCCTTATTCTGTCTACGTTCCGAATGACGACCGGTACGAGCTTGAGGCACTAACGAAAGTGGAGCTGGCTGTATGTGAAGCACCCGGTAAAGGCAACTATCCCGCGCGCCTGATCGCGCCAGGAGACGTCGGTGTCGAAATACGGGGAACGGGAACGACGCAGCGGTACATTCACAATATTTTGCCCGAGCACAAGCCTGCCGACAGCCTGCTTGTCGTGGAAGTGTTTACGCCGGAAGGACATTGGTCTAGCTATCCGCCCCACAAGCATGATCGCGACGCGCTTCCCGAGGAGTCGCTGCTGGAGGAAACCTACTATTACCATGTGAAGCCTGAGCAGGGCTTCGCCATCCAGCGCGTCTATACGGATGTCCGCTCGCTGGATGAGACTTTGGCAGTCAAAGACGGCGAAGCGGTGCTTGTTCCGAAAGGGTATCATCCCGTTTCGGCGCCTCCGGGCTACCAGGTCTACTATCTCAACGTTATGGCGGGTCCGACCCGAATCTGGAAGTTCCATAACGATCCGGATCATGCATGGATTGCATCAAGGCAGCAGCTGTAATCTCCATTATGTTTGCAAATTATTTGCAATTCGAGAGGATAAATCGGATAATATCCTGGTAAGGGGGCCTTTAGCCTGCCCTTAACATCCGACGATAATGAGGTTGGGCATGAAAGCGACCACGATATATGATGTTGCCAAGGAGGCGGGCGTCTCCATCGCGACCGTCTCCAATGCGATAAACGGTAAAGGAAAATTAAGTAACAAAAAGCGCGATGAAATATTTAAGGTGATGGAACGTCTCCAGTACAAGCCAAGCGTGATCGCTTCGGCCTTGATGGGCAAGAAGACTTACACAATCGGGCTGCTCATTCCCGATGTATCCAACCCCTTTTTCTCAGAGATTGCACGTTCTGTGGAGGATTTGGCGCATTCCGAAGGGTATAGCGTCATCGTTTGCAGTACGGACAACAAAGATGATCGGGTAGAGAAATATATTCGGCTGTTGGAGCAAAAAAGCGTAGACGGCATTTTGATCGGGACCGGCGTGGAAAATGCAGATATTCTGAGGCAGCTGACGGAAAAATCGTTGTCTATCGTCATGATTGCAAGGGAAGCCGTCTCGCTAAAGGTTCACAGCGTCCTGACGGACAACTTCAAAGGTGGGGCACTTGCCGCCGAGCATTTGCTTAGCAAAGGCCATCGCCGGATTGCGGTGTTGTCAGAAAATTTCAAGGTAACCAGCAGTTTCGAGCGGGTCCGAGGTTTTCGATTTGCGCTGTTCGAGGCGGGAATCGCTCTAGACGAAGCGGATATTATCTCGTGCGATTCCAGCATCAGAGATGGAAAACGGGCAGCTGCGGCACTAATTCGCAGGGAAAACAGTCCATCGGCGATATTTTGCTGCAACGATTTGCTTGCTATCGGTGCATTGCAAGCCGCCAAGGAAACGGGAGTACGGGTACCCGAGCAGCTGTCGATTATCGGCTTTGATGATACGATTCTCTCTACCGTGACGAATCCGGCGCTTACAACGATCGCCCAGCCAATGGACCAAATGGTCAAGCTGGCATTCGACTTGCTGATTCGCAGCTTGGAGAACACGGATGAAATCAAGCAAAGAATCGTTATGCAGCCGGAGCTGATCGTCAGGGAATCGACGGGCAAATTAAATGTTTAGAAAAAAGACGCTCACCACTTGTGCGCAAAATTCGGATTTTGTACATATGTCCATTACGGTAGCGAGTCTGAGGCGCAACTTTCTCCAGTCGAGGCTTACCAGAATCCCACGCCTGATCAGTTAGCATGGCTTCAGCTTTTCCTTTTATCCGCAGATCAAAAGATGCTTGCTGTTGATATAGTTGCTTATTGGCCTTATCAAGATCCAATTTTAATTGATCTTTTGCTTTTTGAGCAGAGCACCAATTATTGACGTCGGTCAATTGTTGCTTGGAAAGATCTTTCGTAAAACGAGGTGTGTCTATTACCCAGCACGATCCTTCAATGTCTGGAGGGAAGAATACCCAATTATTGAGAGAGGTTGTTTTGTCATTTCTCAATTTAGTGGCATTTTTATAGTAGATATCCATCGAACTGCTGCTTTTATTCTGAATATCCTGACTGCTTTGGATTTTATCTGATATTTCGCTCACCAGATGTTCGAATTGCGTTACTTCACCTTTTAATGCAAGCGTCGACTCATTCTCCACTGGAACATCGTCGATGACTTCCTTCACCTTGTTATCAATTAGCTCCTCGGTGAATGTCGGAGTTACAGTTTTGCCATCTGTAAAGCTATATTCCGTCCGCCAGGATTGTTTAGCAAGTCGATCAAATGTAATCTTCGCCTTTATGGTTGCGGCGACATCGAGGTCGGGCCCATCTTCCCATCTGTAGAACCATAAAAAGATGCTAATAACGAGGAGAGTAATACAAGAAAGTAAAATTGCTTTTCTCAATATATGACCCTCTTTCATGAAAAATGATGACCCTTTTTTTATCCATTGCTTCTACATCCAGCTTACAACGTTAAGTGAACTTGCTAGCGAGTCAAAGGATACTGGTCATTTCTTATTCAACACGATATATTGTTCGAGTTTGTTGCGCTATCCTGTCCGTTCGTATTATGAGGTCACCAGATCTTTCTGGTCGACCTATCGATCAACGTAATCTCGTTACCTTCCTTATCCGTCTCAATCGGATCATGAAGCGATACGTCTTTCCTAGTCTTCTTCAGAGACCGAAGGAGCATAAGTATTTCGTTACCAATACAGCGGGCTGCAAAAGTCGCAAGTGTCGTGCCTTTACCGGTCTGAAAGCTCTCGATTGCCTTGATCAATCCAATCGTCCCAATCGAGATCAGATCCTCGAAGTCTTCACCTGTGTTGTCGAATTTTTTGAGGTTGTGAACACGAAGAAAGGTAAAGTTACGCACTCTAACAATCATATGACCGTCCTGGAGTGGCCAAAATTGAATTATTGCCTCATGACTAATTCGCTAGAAAATAGATGGTAATGTGGTGCATGGGCAGCATCGTACAGAAACAGACAGGCTTTTATCTCCAAACTGAAATGCACCCTTTTCTCAATCCTTGAAACATAACTGCGACTTATCCCCAGCTCCGAATGATAACTGGCAGGGAAATAATCGGTAGCAAAAGCGCTTGCATTATTGGTTTTTTGTGGACAGTCCGGGTACCGCTGCGTCCAAGTTAATTCCAGTGTAATCACCTTTGTGAGCAACTAAAAAATCCCGCCCCAAAGACATTCTCTTAGGGACGAGATTATTATTACAATTCATGAATCACCCGGGCAACTCGGTTACGAATTGATCTAGATGACCATGATTTACCCCCACCCACTAAGCAAATCGATACTCTTCAGGATCTTCCGTATCATAGCCAAAGGCATCAAGCGCCGGCCATAGCTCAGGGGCAATCGGGTAATTCGCGAGCTCCAACGTCTGGGCTACCCGTTCCGGTTTACTCATGCCGACGACCGTACTAGCGATCCGCGGGTCGCGAAGCGAAAATTGAAGTGCGGCGGCGGCAAGCGGAACATCGTATTCCAGGCAAACCTTGGCGAACATACGCGCTCTCTCCAATACGAGTGGCGGAGCTTCGCTATAGGCATAACGTGCGTATGCATCTGGTCCTTTGGCCAATATGCCACTGCCATAAGGAGCGGCGTTAATGACCGCCACGCCAATACGACTCGCGACATCAAGCAAAGGTTCGGCAGCCCGATTGAGCAGCGTATATCGATTGTGGGTTTCAACCGCACTGAACGCTCCCGTTTCGACATAACGAATGAGCATATCGATTGGTCCGCCGGATATGCCGATGTGGTCGATGACTCCATGCTCTTGAAAATTTTGCAGTACTTCTAACGGTCCGCCGGATCCCATTACATTTTCGAAGGTGGTATGTTCAGGATCGTGGATGTAAACGTATTGCAGACGTTCAAGTCCTAAGCGTTCGAGACTTCCTTCGATGGAACGTTTGATCTGTTCGCCGCTGAAGTCGCCGGTTATAAAGTCGCGGTCGGCTTTGGTGGCCAGCACGTAACCTGCGGGAATACCACCATTCGCATGAATGGCCTTACCGATTCGCCGTTCGCTCTCGCCTTCGCCGTATGCCGCAGCCGTATCCAGAAAGTTGATTGGGCTTTCGAAGGCGGTACGCAACGTCACCAATGCTTGTTCTTCCGACGTGCTATATTGAAAGGTCTCCGGCATATCCCCGAGCGGAGCAGCTCCAATACATAGCGGTGATATGAGTAGGCCAGTACTGCCAAACGGCCGTTGGGATAATAATGAGTTCGCCATGGAGTGTTCCTCGCTTTCTGATATTAACTGGATTATAACGACACACCCAAAAAGCCCCGTGTCATTTGAAAATCGATATTACCTTGCTGATAGAGACGCGGCACATAAGTATGTTCCAAAATTTCTTTGCTACGCTCGAGAATATGATTCACCCATAAGCTAGGGTTGCCCTCGAGTACCAAATCAACATCTTGCTTATGGTTATGCAGTACTGCCTGTTCCGACGTCACTTGCAGCATTGGGACGAAAGGATGCGTCTGCATCGGACGATCACCGATCAGCGCGATTATTAATTCCACACCTGTGGCGGCTAGTCCTGTGATCGTCTCCACCCCATGCGTTGTTGGAGTCTCCATAATGTGGAAGCCGTTTCGGCGGATGTGTTCCCCATAGGCAATAGTCGGCCTAACTTGAGACGTGCTAAATAGATGCTGACTGAACGCTTGCTCGGCAAGTAATCCGCTGTTCTCGGGAACGACAACCAAGCCTCCGGCCCCGACAATCATCTTGGTCAGTGCCTCTAGCTGCTCGCCGGCATCTTTGTTAATGGCACCAACGCTTACGATCCCGATGCACAGCCCTTCCAGACCGACCGTCACCTTCTCCGCAGGATCGGCCGCAACCAATCGATCGGCGAACCAGGCCTCAACCTTCTCGCTCACCTTGGCAATTCCACCGTCGAGCTGGATGCTGGCATAACCAAGACGGCTCGCATCGACACCCATCACATCCATCTGATGGCGCATGTAGTCGTTATGCGTTTTCTCACAGCCATGCTCTAGCAGCAAACAATGCTCCACCATCGGATGCGTAATATAGCCGATCATCGTGCGGGCAAACAGTGATTCAGCTGGCCCCCCCGAGGTGCCGCAGCCTTCCGTGTGCGCCAATGTGACAAAGCGCGAGCGCTCGGGATACCCTAATCCTTGCTCGTTCAGGCGCCGTGTGATCATGCCAGCTACCTGTCCGGCACAAAGACTGGTCGGCACGATCAAGCCGATATTGTCACTGGACTGCCGATTGCGATGCCGAGTAAAGGAAAATTGGATCGGATTAGCCATCGTTACAGCATTATCTTCAATTTCTATCGGATCTCCTGTCGGTACAGGAGTGTGAAGCAGCGTCCCCAGCTGACTCGCATCGTTCTGCTGCCAGTTGCGCCAAATTTGTACTTGTGCATGGCCCGCATTCTCGCCGACGCTTCGCTGACCAGAGGCAATGTGGAGCGCCAACTCGAATACCTCTTTGCCCAGCTCATCCATGGACTTGCCTTCCAGATACTGCCCCGCGTTCACATCCATATCGTTCGACAGCAATTGGAAGCGGCGAGTTGTCGTGACCACCTTGACCGTAGGCACATACGGAAAGTTGGTGATCGAACCATTTCCCGTTGCAAAGAAGATCATGTTGCAGCCTGCGGCTACCTGTCCGGCGATGCTCTCTAGGTCATTGCCAGGGCTGTCCATGAAATAGTACCCGCCATCCTTCATGAGCTCCCCGTACTCAGTTACATAATCGATCCGCGTTGTCGGGTCTTTCTTCATAGCGGCGCCTATAGATTTGAGATAGATGTTGTACAAGCCGCGATACATGTTGCCGCCTGACGGGTTACCTTCCGCACTGGTGCCGTGCCAGGACGTGCGCTCCTTAAATCGGTTCACAATTTCCAGAAATTTGCGCGCGGTTTCCACGTTACGTACTTTCGACAGGACATATGGCTCCGCGCCAATCAACTCATCCGTTTCGGCAATACTAGCCGCACCGCCATAACGCACCAATTGTTCCGAAACCCAGCCGAGCAGCGGATTCGCGGATACTCCGGAAAATGCGTCCGAACCGCCGCACTGCAAGCCAATTCGCAAGTGGCGGATGGATTCATGCGTCCGCTGCATCGTGTCAACCGTTGACAGCCATTCCCGTACTATCGCTTCACCTTTAACCAGCTCCTCTTCGAAGCTGCCTGTGAGCGACACGAAATTATGCAGCACTTCATCGATCGGATAGCTATGTTCGCGTGCATAAGCCTCCACCATTTTGTTCGTAACCGATTCATTGCCATAATCGACAACCAACACCGCTCCGACGTTCGGGTTGACCATGAAACCTGCGAGCGTCCGCAGCAGCAAGTCCACATTATTCGGCTTCTCTGTGCCGCCCTCCGTGTGAGCGACGGGAACGATCCCGTCTATATTCGAATCGTTCTTCCATTCGCCTTGCAGACGAGTGGCAAGCTCATTCACGTAGCTCCCCGTGTGCGAGGTGGTGCCAAGCAGTACGATGTAGTTCCGGGTTCCAACCCCGCGATCTTCATGGCGGCGATATCCCATGAAAGTGCGCGTATCCTTAAAAACTGGCGATGACTGTGCCGGCCGGAAGTTCTCCTCATCAAGGATATAAGGAGAAACTTGATCAGTGAAATTGGGCTCCAATGGCACCACGAATGTCAAACGACGCACACTGAGCGCTTCCCGTACTGTTTCGTTGATCACATATTGGCCGGGCTGAATCGGCTTAAGTGCCACGCCGAAAGGCAAATGCCACGAAAGCAGATCTTCGCCAATAGCGATTGCTTTCACCGCAAATCGATGGCCTTCCATAACCGTGTAATCCAAGACGAGGAACTGGCCTTCATACTTAATGATGGTACCGGAGTTCAATTGGTGAATCGCAACGGCGCAGTTATCCCCGGGCAAGGGAAGTCTCGCTATTTCTTCAAATTGGTAAACAACGTCCATCGATGACTGGCTCCTTTAATGCTTACGTGTGGAATGAGGACGAATCCCAGGATTCGATTCAGCCTATAATAGAATAAATTGAGTTTTTTCCAAGGTTTGTGCTGTTTAAACAACAATATTCCCATCCAGTTGATGAGCATTCAGGCAAAAAGTCTTTGTATCACTCCGTCAACTTCGGTGTAATCCATCCATAATCTTTCCGCTGCATACTCCAAAAATGTTGATAGGCATCAATTTTTTAGAGAACATAGCCTCCTTGATTTCGGTGTACGCACATATTATTGTACTAGAAATATGGCATTTGTTAATTCTTTACCTTTGCAAAAACATACTCTATTTTGATATTCTATAAATAAGACAATAACGAAGTGAGATGATCTGGGGAGGTTCGGAAAATGCAAAAACCGCTTATAAAGAACTTTATTAACAACCACCTCCTGCCATTTGACATTGTATTTAAGGACCAAAAGACACCAAATCGTGAACTACCAGAGCATCTTCATGATCGCTTTGAATTGGTTTATGTTTATAGTGGAAAAGGTACGTTTTTCTTAAACAAAATGCTCTATGAGATGAATGAAGGAGACCTCTTCATCATTCCTGGAAATACCATTCATCAGGCATTGCCAGATTCTGAATCTCCAATTACTGCCACTGCTCTCTTTTTTGATCCGCAACTGATCGGGCATTATTCGGCAGGTGATTCGTTTACGAATATGCAAGTTTTTGAGCGATCCCGAAAATATAAGAGCTATAAGCTTGTTGTCCCAGCGGCCATGCGCCCTATGCTTGAAGAAAAACTCAAACAAATGCATGAAGAATTGGAAATACACGAAGCTGGTTTTAGATACGCAGTTCAACTACATTTAAATAGCCTTCTGATCAGCATTAATCGTTTGATATTAAAAGAATCCCATCATCAACTGGCCTCGTCCGATGTCGGACCCTCCTGGTTACTAAACATACTTCAACACATAGATCAGTTTCACACTAACCAAATCGCTGGACTTTCGTATTTGGCTAAGTACACTTCAGTATCAGCCGCTCATTTATCTAGGGCGTTTAAACAACTAACCGGGATGAACATCACCGACTATGTGAATGCCAAGCGAATTTCAACTGCAAAGGAGCTTCTTTTAACTACTGACTTAAGTATTGAGACGATCGCCCACAATTGCGGTTATGAGAGCTTACCTTATTTTCATAAGTTATTTAAGAAGTTTACTGGCGTTACCCCAAGCCTATATCGCAAAAAAGTAATTAATGAATCTGATAAACCATTTTATGGGGTGTCGTCATCTCCTGACGGTACGAAGATTGCCCTATTATACGAGTGACAAGAGTTCACGATCAGCGTGGGTAAGAAAATATCCACACAAATGATTGAGGACATTTTCAAGCATGAGCAAGAGGACAATCAATACTATATTACTTCAGTACGTTGGCTGCCAGATGGCAAATTGGTAATTGCGAATAATATCAAGTGAATGATTTAAACTTCCAATAACAAAATATCAGATAAAGACTTCAATTCATCTTGAGATGCTAACTATGACCCACTTTATCTACAGTGTAAAAAACCCCTCATACTAAGTTATTATTTGAACCCTCCACACCTTGGATAGGTGTAACGAAGGAATGTAAGGGCGTAGACCCGTCGAGTCGTGGGATGGTAAACCTTCAGGGAACCGATAGCGTTTAGCGGATGGGTCTATGCCCTAATCGGGTACGTACTCGGTCCTCCGTGCTTTCTTTGGTCGAAATCCTGCGAATGAGTCAATTTACGTGATGCATCTTAACTTAAGCTGCTTCTGTCCAGGTCAAGACGGTTTTCTCTGGCGTGAACGTTTCTCCTCGTTGAACAATACCGACTAGAATTCGAGCCAGCTTCCCAATTAGCTTAAATATGGATTGCTGCTTTTTCATCTTCTTTTCTTGCACATTATGCTCATGCAGATGACGAATGCATTTATAAAAGGAATCCCGTTTATTTCGGTTGCCTCGATATTATCTGTATCAAGCTATCGTTCCCATCGTATTGAATAATTTCTCCGTTATTGAGATGTCAGAAACTCAAGCTCTTTTTTCGTTTCCGGATTAACCATTATGCTATCTGTAAGGTTTGGACCAATACTTTCGCAATGATAAAAAGGTCCACCAGCGTTGAACTTCCCCCGTCAAGTAGACAATTATATAATTAGAGCACTAAGCAGCCTTAGTGGACAATATTTTGAAAAGCGTCAACAAGACGCGATTGTAAAACAAACGGTTCGCAAGCTAGAAAGCCTAGGATTCAAAGCTTCTCCACTATCGTGCCCGTTAGCCATCCATGCCGCTCATGCGACACCACAGATTATGGAAGTACATTGCGTTCTTCCATGGGAGCGTAATAAAGGACTGCCCGGCTGGCCTCATGTATCGTTTTTTGTTAGCTGAACAATATATAAAATTACTGCCTAAGGACCAATCACCCCAAGTACTTTCCCTTCAACGTTTTCTGTCGGTATTGGAGTGAAGAACCTGCTATCATTACTGCGAAGCCAATCATCACCTACAAGATAAACACTGTCTTCGGGGATCTCGATTTCGTTCTTGGTTGATTCTTGAAAATAATTCACGTCATTTTCGATATTCTTTCTGGTGCGATTATCTAAATCACTATTCTTTAAAATTTTTTTCAAACTTTCAAGATCATGCCCCCCTCGATGGGCTCTTCCGTAAAAAGTATCAAGAAATTTGCCGTTAATATAGATTTGTCCTTTGTCAATTTTTACTTTTTCGCCGGGGAGCCCGATTACTCTAGAAATACTGTACTCACCCAGATTCTTTTTAGTTTCAGGATTTTTGAAATATACGATATCGCCGCGGCTAATTGCATTCTTGTTATAATATTTTAAATCAATCACAACCTGCCCTTCATAATCATGATTACCTCGATCCATATTGTCATAGTTGTGATTATAGACGAACTGATCAGGATTCACCTCATTTTGAGTCAAAGTAATAATCGTTGGTTTTGTCGTGGAGTCCGTAATTGTGATGGGCGTGCCACCAGAACTGCACCCCGTAATTACAAATAAAATAATAAAAGAAAAAATTGCTTTTCTCATTATTTTTGCTCCTTTTTCTTCCATTAAATTAGGACACTAAAATATACCGAATGTTGCGTTAAACTCCTGTTAGGTGAACAAAGACTGCCGATTTTGCCAGCAATCTTTCGTTTAGCTCGTTGGCAGGAGATGCGACAACCACGTCAATAAATTTTTGTAAGTCGTCTTGAGTTATATCGTCTATTTCTCTCGGGAGAGCATCAATTTAGAGCTTAATTGGAAGTACGTATAAATTGGATTAATCCAATCACTACCAACATCAATACAAACACAATCATAAAGCTTATTACAAACTTAACTATGCCTGATACCTGTGTTTTATTATGGGCTTGGTTCTCGAGACTCTCCAAGCGTTTTTTTATTTCTAGTAAGCCCTTTTCTTGATTCATCAATAACTCCTTTCCTCCTATGGTATTTATTTCCTCCATTTTCTCCTATTCTCCTGTACGTAATGATAATGGATTTTGTTGCGCATAACTGCCAGTTAGCTCAACGTCCGTCAGGACATCTGTATATAACCGCTTATTTTATACATATGTATGTTGGCCCACGATTGTTGCAATTGAGCTTCTTACCAACGGCATCGACTCGGTCGGCACAAACGCCGAGCTGATAAACGGCAGGAAGATAATCGGGTAGGAAATGCCCCCACTGTAAGGTGGAACGTGATTCCTTCTGTGTACCCTTACCTTTGCCAATTGTGCACATATCCGGATCAAAATCTTGTACGTCAATTGTCGCTTCTTCCCCGCGGCGTAATGCCACTCCCCAGAACAAAACGGAGCATGGCATAATCTCTTTTCCCTTTTACTTCTGACCGATCAGGAACCTGAGTATCTGTCTCATTTGTTCGACTGTTACTGATGTGTCCCGATAAGATTTTATCTTCTCACCCTTAAAGTCTGATTTGCTCCACTAGGCCATATATATCATCATTCCCAATGAGGAGGTGGTCTTTTCCATATGAGTAACAAGAAAGTCAAAGAGGGTTATTACGATATCACTCTAAGCGAAGTCAAAGGCAAACCAAGCTTTTACACTAAAGTGTACCTAGGACTCAGCTCCGACCTCCTTCACCAATTAAACAGTGTACCTTTCATCAGTTTTATCTACAACGATAAACGGTTGTTCGTTCCGACTAATCGAATCCTTTCTATTCACGAAAATTACATTCTTTACACTTGTGAGAAGTGTAGTCGCGACATCGAGGCAGAACACTATAGCGTAACACGTGATGGCTGCTATGAATGTCTTAATATTAATGATGACTTAAGTGATGATGACTTCTTAGGTGTTCTTTGAATTAAGGCAAATCAAGAATAATTCAAGAAGCAGCAGCTCAATTTTGAATAAGAATGGAGCGCGGATTCAATGGAAAAAGCTTCATTTATGCGCAGGTTTGCGGCGCAAGCGTTTGACGGATTTGTAGCGAATATGATGGCGGGTATTGCGGGTATGATTGTTGGCTATGTTTATGGTGCGGGAGGAACGGAAAACGCGGTCACCATCAACATCATTGCTGGAATAATCGGGCTGTTTATCGGATGGATTTATTACATTGAAGTGCCGGTGAACACGAACGGGCAGACCTTGGGGAAGCGAGTGTTTTCCATTCGGATTGTCAAAGAGAACGGGACACCGATCAACAGATGGACGATGTTCGGGCGTGAGTTTATTGGGAAGTTCATTTCCACCATCCTCTTAGGAATCGGGTACTTAATCGCACTGGGAAACTCACGCCAAGCGCTGCATGATCGGATGGTGAACACCATCGTTACCAAAGAAAACTAGGGACGCAGACAGTATTTAAGCAACCATCTCGAAAAAATCCGGGCTCTTCTTCGCCGGCTTATTTTGCAATTCAACTACAAAGAAGTCCATGATTTCCAGTCAACACCGACAGTTGAAGCAAGTTTTTGTTTTGTAAGTACAATTATTCTCGAAAGGTTGCGGGAAGCTATTACGGATTAATATAAATATGGTTGTGATAATAGCGCTTTCCGCAACCTTATATTTCAATCGCCACAAAGGATCTTCTTAGGTCCTATTTTTGTTGAGAAAAATAATTTTCTGGTTCGATTCAATTTCCTTAAAAAATGACAGGCCTTTTTATATATATTATGCGTGCTAAAAAAACATAAAGAGGAAGGTAGTCATACAAAATGAAAAATACAATTGTTTGAAATTTGCAAAGACTTGGGCTGCCCTAGTTTGTTCGCTCATAAAGTGTGTCATTGAGCTTTGGACTGCTCCAATGCAGGCGCATAACGGACTGAAGCGTCAGGCTCTTGTCCAAACAACTGGCAGCTCTTTAACCCTCCCTCTATTTTTTTATTCTTTTAGTGAGAGTAATTATACAAGAAATGGTATAGAGCAAAAGAATGATCCAGGAATATTTAAATAATCCTTCATTAAAAGAAATGTAAATAGAAAATGGAGATGACCAAACAAGTGCAATAATTAAAAGAGATAGGTTAGAAACAAACGATGCATAGAGTGCTAAGCAAGAAGGAAGAAGAAGCATAAAATGCATTGGCCAGCTAAACTGTGCTGAAGTTCCGAGGTAAGTAGTTTTTGCAAAGATCAGTAAACCTATCAAGGATCCTAAAACTCCGAATAATTTATTAATAGAGTAACCTCCTCTAATCGGCTATTTTTCGATATGGCGAGAATGACAGGCTGCTTGGGCTGTGGGGAAGTCTCCGTCATCGACTTTTTGGATGGAATTTAGTAACTCTTTAAAGCTTTAAAGCAATACATCATAAAAGTCGGATTTTATAAATATGTATAAGTCGGTTTTGGGAAACAGATATTGGATTTAAATACTAAACTTTAATTTGAATGAGGTATTTTAGGATCATGATTGAGTTCAATCGTCGCTCGTTGCATGACTGATTCAATGATTCGTTTCATTTAGCAGTCTCCTCTCCAGTGATATAAGAAAAGACTTCATTATGGGCACGATTGTTCATCTTAAAAAAATAAAATTTTTCTTTAATCGTTTTAGCTATAATTGCTTCTCCATTCCGTTATTCATGGATTGCAAACACCTCTAATAGTGTAATTGGTTTCTTCGGCATCTCCGGAGCAGCTTTTCGGACTTTTCTATACCGAAAACGGAAGTATTTTATCAACCGTCACCACTTTAGTTTCGAAGCTGTAGACCATTTGCGTTATCGATCTGTATTTTTAGATATCTCCCTCCATATTTTATGCCATTAATTCTATGTCGTTGCCGCTGTGTGTAACACCACTTTATGTGCGAACAGCTTGACCGAACATCTTCATGCTGATCGCCGTTCCCTTGCTTCATATCCCCAAATAATTTGTTGTAGCTCTCCTTAATTACATAAATGACATGTTTGATGGGATAATTCTGACCCAAAGTGCAATTTTAGAGTGGAATAAATTATTTTTTTAAAAATTGGGGAGGTTTTTATTACATATTTAAGTATGTAAGTGAAAACCCGCATAAATATAGGAGAACTGGTATTATCCCCTTCAAGTAGACACTCAGAAAAAAAACCTTATGGTACCATAAGGAATGAGTGAAC
>NZ_JBHSOW010000059.1:0-5243 GCF_042656405.1 Paenibacillus solisilvae
TTGCTGGTCATTTTTTAAGAAAGTAGACTGTCCTTTGGTGTGAATTTACATGCTTTTGGGACAGCCCCGTCTATTTTTATTGATTTGCTCCGCTCATGATGGTAAGTGAGTCATTAAGTGCAGAGACGCACTGGCTGCCATTTGGTTTACCTTTGCGAACGGTTACCAATACAACGTCGATCGTACCATCGATCTTAGTCCATGTGGAGCCGTCGATTTTTCTAAGCTTAGGCTCATAAATGTCCCACTTGTGCTCCAAATTGTCAGCGTCTTTTTTGGCGGCAGCGAAGTCCTTTGCGTTTACTGCTTTCATCATTTCGTTTTCAATATCGACAAAATCCGATAATCGTCCGGCCAATTTCGCTTGCGGCATAGCTGTCGTAGCTTCCGGTGAAGCTGCCGGTGCTTGAGATGTCTCGGATTGCGACGATGCGGGAGCTTGTGAAGCCGCTGCTTTGTTGGCATCGTTCAATACCTTCAGCGAATCTTGAAGCGCGTTTTTGCTTTGAATCGCATCAGGTTTTCCACTGCGAACGGCAGCCAATACCACGTCGATCGTACCATCGATTTGGGTCCAAGTGGAGCTGTCAATTTTTCTAAGCTTGGGCTCAGCCGTGTCCCATTGATGCTCTAAATTGTCAGCACCCTTTTTCGCGGCAGCAAAGTCCTTTGCGTTCACGGCTTTCAACATATCATTTTCTATATTCACGAAATCCATCAACTTTCCGGCTAATGAAGCCGAATTGGACGTTGAAGCCGATCCGGAAGAATCGATTTGCGATGCGATTTTATTGCTCAACTGGACATATCCGCCGATACCTGTAGCTAAGAAAATACAAAGTACGGCAACAGTTTGAACGAGAACGTTTCTTTTGCTTTCTTTTGCATGTCCCGATTCTGCGGTATCGTTTTTCGGTGCCGTATCGATCTTGGTAACAGCCAAGAAAATGATGACTGCCAAAATCGCAGCTAGAAAAACGACGCTCGTAATCGTTGTACCTAAGCCTAATCCGCCATTCATTTTGGTTTGGGACAAGTAGTCACCTATGGATGCTCCCAGTGGACGAGTCATAATATAAACGACCCAGAAAGCCAATACCGCATCCAGACGCAGCCATTTCCAAGTACAATACATAATCGCGATGATAATAACAACTGTGATGCCTGTGTTAAAGTAACCAAGTCCGAGTTGTTCGGAATACAGATCGCCGACGGCTGTTCCAAGGGCGAATGTGAATAGAATGGTTAGCCAATAATAAACTTCGCGTTTTCTTGTGTAGATCGAGTGAATGGAAAGCGTCTTTTCGCTTACGTACCAAACCAGGAAAGTCAAACCCAGAAGTATGCTGAATATGATCGTGCTTTTCTCCAATGGTACTCCCATCGCATCCGTCAAATTATCGGTTACTAGGGTTCCGAAAACGCTGATCAATACGACGGTTAGCCAATAGATGCCGGGTACATATTTTGATGCTTTGAATTGAAGGATCAATACGATGAAAAACGCGACCCCCATGATAATCGTCGTGTTCGTTAAGCCGAATCCCAGGTTGAAATTTAGAAAATCCGCGAATGTTTCGCCGACAGTCGTACAAAGAATCTTAATGATCCAGAAAAAAATCGTAACTTCGGGAACCTTACTAAGCAATATTTTCATTTTGTTAGCATTTTCTGACATATAACTTCCCCTCTCCTATTGGTGTCATCACTTCATTGTGATGATCTTGTCCAAATATGAGTCTGACGATGCCTAAAACGAAGATAAACATGACAATGCCTAATTAGTTTTGCTCGTTACCTTACGGCGTTTCAAAGTTCGTCCAAACAGAATCAGAAATATAAACACAACAGCCCCAATTACTCCCGCTACCAGGGATCCATGCCGCACGCCCGCATACATCCCGCTGACGACGATATGATACGGCAAGAGCCCGATCATCGTGGTCCAGATGAAGCTTTTGATGTCGACCTTTAGCACTCCCGCGGCATAATTGATCATATGGTACGGCAGAAAAGGCACAAATCGAACCGTCAACAGCCCTAAAGCCTTTTTTTCGCTCATATATCGTTCTAGTTTGTTTGTAAAAGCAAAGTCCTTCATGGTACCCGCAAAGGGTTTAGATAGCCACTTCGCCAAAAAATAAGCGCCGATCGCACCAAGTACACCGCCGATCCATGAATAGATTCCACCTAATATGGGGCCGTATATTTCCATCAACATAAGCGTCGTGAATTCACCCGGTACCGGAATGATGTTGACTATCATTTGTGCGAAGATACCGATCAACACACCCCAGAAGCCTAACTCCTGAATGGCATGAAAAGCGTGTTGTACGACCCCGACTTTTAACAAGTAAATGTAATAACTAATCGCGGTGGCGATCAAGGCCAAACTGATGATACTAACCAATCTTGATTTATATTTCAATATATCCTCCGCTTTTGAATCGCTGCTTTTCGGTATCGATTTGAGTAGGATCCAATTTTATTTCATTTATCTACTCACGCTTCCTTGCGATCAAATATCAAGTAACCGAGTGCGCTAAAAAGAACCAACCCGGCTACGAGCACGAAGACAGCAGATAAAGCCCACATGGAAAAGAATCCTGCATAGCAGGTAATATATCCATCCCCCCCCCTTCAGCCCAGCATAAACTTAGCTCCTAAAGGATTAATGAACAAGTTCTTAAAATTGTCTTAACTTTGAGCAACTCAACAAGCTAATAATGAGATGTTTCTAATCGTATTTTCATTAAACGTTTATATCTATACACACTGACTGCTTTCCCTTTCTCATTGGGTCAATCTGGATAATATAATCGTGCTACAATCGGTTCTGAATCAGCACTATCTCACAATTCAACTAAGAGAGGAAGTACATGACAATGAAAAAATGGTTTCTTGCATCCGTATCTGCTCTAACAATCGTTTGTGCTAACTTCGCGCCAACCGGGGCGTTCGCCACAACCTCAAAATCCACACAAGCTGTATCCTCGCAATTTGTCGTCGTAACGCCTGCCGAACAAAATATTGTTGCTAATGCTCAATCGTATATCGGAAAAGTCCGTTATCACTTTGGTACCCGCAACTTACAAAAACTTATTCTCGATTGCTCATCGTTCACCCAATTGGTATTTAAGAATAATGGCATTGACATCCCATGGGGTTCTAGAGCACAAGCCAAAAGTGGCACGCTCGTCAAATCGAAGTCCGATTTGCGCGTAGGCGATCCTGTCATGTTCAGCATTGGTACTCCGGGCAAAATTCAGCACGTCGGCATCTATATCGGAAACGGTCTATTCATTAATAATCAACCTGGAGCTGGTGTCAACATCAAGAGCCTTACGAGCGGTTATTTCAACAACCGATTCATCATGGGACGTCACATTGTGTAGCGGACAAGCCCTCCACCATACTTCTCAATAAATAGAAACGGTCATCTGAAATCAGACGACCGAACTTATCAAATTCTTATTAAATTACTAGACTCGATCACTTACTAAAAGATTTAATTTTCTTCCTGCATATAACGATTTATCCTATTAATTTAAGTCTTCTTTGGATATGAACGTGCAAAACGCATGATGGTCTTAAACACCTGAGCATCATCATGTTTCTTAAGAAATGATTTTCCCATTGTTTCCGAAGGTACGTTCCCCATTCGGGTATTTCTTTTACTCTGACTTTCTTGTTTTTGAGCATATCAACTTTATCCATTTCATTCCTACAAATATAAAAGAAACTTCTTATACAAGCATAATATTAAAGAGTAACCTCATTCAACTAATCTGCCAGTTAGCTCAACATCCATCAGGACATTAGTATATAACCTCTTATTTTGTGAAGATGTAAAAAAGGAGCTGCCGCGGCAGCTGCTTCTTCGTTTGTATAGAGTCCGTCCTTCATTGAACTAACGAATCACCGATTCACTTTTTCATTAATATGTATCTCGGCGGGGAGCCAAATTCTTGCTCAGCTTCGAAATAAATTAGTCTGTTTGGAATGCACGAAATAAGGGTCGGCATTCCAAGACCAACTGCTTTTTCTAAAGCTGTCGTTAGGCATAGCTCTTGACCATCAAGACTATCACTCCAAGAAATTACGTAACAGTTTTCGTCTGCACCATGTTTCTTCAATAAAGCCGCAATATGCAAATAATTAGAATTAGATTTCGGTATTTCTATCATGTATTTTTCATTAAGAGTCTGCTTATAGTGATGATTAAGGCGACCTATCGCATCCTTGCGTTTTTTAAGAGCAGACAATTCGAACAAAACCCGTTCTTGGATTCTCTTTTCGAAAAATGTCTTTACTATTATGGATTCTAGATCAATGTTCATTTTTACACCTACTTATTCATCTTCTAATTCGATTATAAACAGTTGTAAGCATAACTACCCGCTAAAGTAGTGAAGGGCTGCCCTTCATGCAATTGATCGTACCCGTTAGCGGAATGAACTAACCTATTCGTCTTCTTTTTCTCCATACGATAATCATTGTTAAAAGGGACAAGAAACAGATAAAAGACAGTGTTACTATCCATTCTGGTACATTCGTTGTAACTTTAATCTGTCCAAATTTGGATGCCTTGAAAAACTTATCATTTACCTTAACTGCTATTACATCTTGAGTGTCTGCCCCTTTAATTTCAAACAACAAGCTTCCCACAAGTTTTTCATTTGACTCACCGTTCTTCTTTGGCATCGGAGTTCTTTGGCGCTTAATCTTTCCAATCTCATTGCCAATAACTTTGTTATCGACTTCCTCAATGGAGAGTCCATAAAGGAGATTATTCCAAGCAACGGCACTTGGATAGGTACTGGCTAATGCTCCTTCTATATTTAATAAAAACCCCGTTAAAATAATGACAAAGAACAAAAGGAATTTGAGATGCTTCATGTAGCCATACCTCCTATTTGTTGAACAATCGCCCGTTAAGCTGAGTATAGGCTAATGATCAACCGGCTCGAACCTTTGCCTGAACAATTAGACGAAAAATATACGGCATGTAGAGTAGGGAACTGGTTTACCAGTCCTCCCTCATCAAACCGTACGAGCAGTTTTCCCGCATACGGCTTTCCGATGTTCTTCACCCAGCGCAGTATAGCTGCCCCAAGCACTGACTCGTTTCAGTCCCATACGACCGAGTACCTCGGCGACCCTTCTCGGGTGCAATTGGTTCCGCTTGTGCTTTTTGTTCCAGTACAGTGTCAGTCTACGAATAATATGCCAGTCAACTTTTA
>NZ_JBHSOW010000060.1:0-106640 GCF_042656405.1 Paenibacillus solisilvae
TTTATTTTTAAGTATACAGGTCTTCCATTAAGGCGTGTCTACTAAATAGTCTAACTGCAAATTGAGCTTCCAATAAGCCCTTTAGCTCTTCCTGCGGTTTTTTAGCTGCAAATTTCCAGTATAGCGCCCGCTTGAATCAAAAAAAGCCCCAAATACCTGCAATTATCCCGTATAGATGCCGTTGACGATACAATTTTCCACAGCTGAAGTAATACCTCGCTGCTGCGCATCCCTAAGTCCCCATTTAAAGGTTAGGGGGCTGCCCCATAACCACCTTCTGACTTTTCAACCCCGCTTTAATCCTCCTATCTTAACGAACATAAAGAATCTTAAGCTCCACTTTTTCAGTGGTGGTTTTAAGGTTTTTTTGCAGTAAGAAGTAAGGATTAAATCTCTTGTGTTACGAACTCCATTAGGCAGCCATCTATTACTGACAAGTATCATTAAGAGATATCTATCATCAATTGATAGGAGATGGTTTTCATAGAGTTAGGGATAATGACCAGTGCGAGCTATATGTCTTGTACGTATATATACAGTACATAACTGCTTATAACAGCATACAAAAGGAGGCTCATCTATGAAATTGATCTAGCGATCAAAGCATCATCCCAGTATGTAAAGGAGAGCAGATTCCTAGAGAAAATGAACATCAATCCTTGAAAAGAGGCTAAATCATGCACGACTTAATGGTCATTATTACAATTTGCTCCTTCATTTTGACTGTCGGCTTCATCTACTGGCGACCTAATGTCAATGAAGCTATACCGGCGACCATAGGTGCTTTCTTTGTTCTTCTAAGCGGCAGCGTAACATTGACCGATCTATGGAAAATAACAGAAACGATAAGCGGTGCCGCCATAACGATTATTGCAACTATAGTTATGGCAATCGTTTTAGAGAGCTTTGGATTTTTTAATTGGTCAGCCGAGGTGCTCACAAGAAAGGCAAGAGGGTCAGGCATTCGCCTTTTCTGGTTAACCAATCTGTTTTGCTTCCTCATGACACTCTTTGTCAACAATGATGGCAGCATTTTGATTACAACTCCGATTCTATTGCTTTTGCTGAAAAAAATGGGGCTTAAAACCCATCAAAAAATACCTTATCTGCTCTCCGGAGCCTTGGTCGCAACAGCCTCCAGCGCACCCATCGGCGTAAGTAACATCGTCAACCTGATTGCACTCAAAATCGTTCATATGGATCTTTACATGCACACGGCTATGATGTTCGTTCCCGCATCACTCGGGCTCATCCTGCTCACGTTTCTCTTATTTGCAGTCTTCTATCGTGCACTCCCCAAGAAATTGCCTAACGCCGGTCAATGGAATATAACCCCTGGGAATCATCCGCTGAAAGATGTTTCCCCGCAGGAGAATCGCAGCAAGTTTATGCGAAATATATTGATTTTCGTCTTCTGCGTCCGCGTCAGCCTGTTTGCCGCATCCTTCATCCACTTCCCGGTTTCTTTAATGGCCGTCATCGGATCCTTGTTCCTGCTGGGATGGCGCTGGATCTATTTGAAAATTTCCCCTGCCGACATGTTGAAGAAAACGCCTTGGTACATCCTCATTTTTGCCTTCAGCATGTACGTGATTATCTATGGCTTGAACAACATCGGACTGACCGAGAAGCTGATCCATCTCCTCCAGCCTGTAATGTCCGGCAGCCTGCTGGACGCTAGCGTCCTGATGGGCATCCTGTTAAGCGTTTTGTCCAATTTATTCAATAACCATCCTGCATTGATGGTCGGAACAATAACGCTGACCAATATGGGACTCGATCCCTTAACGCTGAAAATCTCCTATTTGGCGAGCGTCATTGGCAGCGACGTCGGCTCGCTCCTGCTGCCGATCGGCACTCTGGCTACGATCATGTGGATGCATATTGTCAGGAAGGGCGGTGTGAAAATCAGCTGGGGTCAATATTTGAAGGTTACCGCCATCGTCATTCCGGTCACCGTTATATTCACCTTGGTTATTCTCACTTATTGGGTCTCTTGGTTATTTTAATGAAGCTTATGCTTCCGATGCGAGTGTTTGCTCTCAGGGAAGCCGACGAGCAGTTTGCGCAAAAAACGAAGCGTATGCTCCCAAAGCGAGAGGTTTGCGCAAAAAACTTTAGGAGGAATCAGATTGAACGAATTTCAACCTTTTATTGGTAAGAGAATTATGGTAGAGGTATCGGGGAAACGGCCGCTGCCGGGTAAATTAATCGATATTGGACCGGACATACTCGTACTTGTCCACCAGCAGCGTTTCTTGTATATTCCGATCGCCCACGTGCACAACTTAAAGGCAGATCTCCTGTCAGACGAGGATATCGGCCAAACCGACGACCTGCTGGTGCAGCCTCAAATCGAACAAATATCGGTTCCCAGAATGCTTCGTGAAGCGAAAGGCATATTCGTTGAAATCCAAGTGAGCGGGAACAAGCCCCTCCGCGGTTATTTAATCGGGATCATGACGGATTACATTGTCATTCACTCACCCGTCTATAAGTCCATCTATGTATCCCTGCGTCACATGAAATGGCTCATTCCCTATCCGCCTTCCTATGTTCCTTATTCACTGTCCGCCGATCCTTTGCCTGCACAGCACGCTTCTCTCGCATTATCCAAAACATTCGAGACCCAGTGCAAAAAAGAAGAAGGAAAAATGGTTGTTCTTGATCTTGGGGAGCAGCACGAGAAAATAGGACTCATCAAAAGGGTAAGCAGCGGAATCATGGATTTCCTGGATGCAGACGGGAACAGCAACCTATTGAATATCGAACATTTAAAAACGATGTATACTCCCTCAAAGTAACAAATGCGAAAGATGACAGCTATGAACGCTAGGATACCGTTAGGGCTGACCTTCGTTTTTCTCAAAAAAAAAGACCTCCAAGAAGAAGGTCCAACAAAGAGAGTCATGCACATCATAGTCTATGTGAATGGAATTAAAAAAGCGCGGGATATTTGTCCTTAAATCATAGCCGGGATGGAAACTGGGTTCTATGTCCAACTTACCCTTCTACCTTTAAGGCAGTTAAATAATAATCCTGTGAATCATTGTCCCTAACGATAAAATAAACGTTTTGCTCCGCTTGATCATACGCTACGAAGTTCGCATACGGCTGAAAGCCTTTTTGAATGGGCAGCAAGGCTCTGCCTGCATCATCATAGAGGTTCCACTCTGTGCTGCCGATGTCATAATTAAAGGTGACCGCATCCTTTCTCTGCGTGGACCAACCTGATTGTTGGTCCTCCGGCAGAGAGGTGAATTTCTGTTTAAGCTGGTATATATCTTTACCGGTATTTAACTCGTAAGCATAAAGAAAGACTTGCGGCTTGCTGTAGTTCGGCCAATTAATGTTAGCAGGGTGTGTACCGTTGTTATGCGACATAGCAATATACACTCGATTACCGGTAACATTCATTGCAAATGGAGTGGTGGAATAAAACTTCTTATACACCGTCTTCGTGTCCAGATTATATACTTTAATAAAATAATCGGATCCCATGATATAGCTGCCGCTGTATTTTACGATTAAATGGGAAGGATTCTCCCAGCTCCAATCCCTCACGTTAATATATTCGTATAGGGAATTCGGCTTAATTTTCACTTCTTCAGCAAGAAAAGCTTTATCCCACGGGAATTGAAATAAACGGAAATTCTCTTGATTCATGAGAGCGATGCGCTCCTGCATTTTTCCTTGAGGAGGTATCCATTGTACGGTTTTCGCATATTCGTTATCTGACTCCGGAACGGTCAGTTTGTTGTTAAACACGTCCCTAGATAAGAGTTTGCCATCAAAATTATACACTTCTTTATGCAGCTTCCCATTCACAGCCGTTATGAGAACGATTTTATCCGGGTGACTCAAGAGATGCAGATCTTGTATCTCCTCTGTCGTAATCTGCCATAGCAGCACATTATGAACCAAATCTAGCATGTTAAGAGATGTTTTTGGTTTGCCGCCAGAACCGCTATCTACAATAAGAGCTCTCCGATGATCGGGAAGTGCATGAATGGAGTAAGGGTTCCATATGATTTCATCAGAGAAATGCGGTCCAGAAGACGGGTCTTCCGCCTGTGCCGCAGCAGGCATGGAACTAATAATGATGCAGACGAACAATAAAAGGCTGATAGAGATTCGTTTCAACTGAATTGCAACACCAATCACAATTATTCCTCCTAGCACATTTGCAACTTTATTCCATTTCTAAATTAGACGCAGCAAGGTCGGACAAGTTTCACGAATAAGGAATATAGCTTGCTTAAGTTGATGACATGAGGATCCCTCATCATTGGCAGAAGAAACAGAACCGTTAACAGCAGCAGTATTAAACAACACTAACACTAACATTAACAGTACCAGTATCCAGCATCAGTACCAGATCAACGTCAAAATCATAAGGTACCATTTCCATCATCAACACCAACACTAGCATCATCAGCATCCAGCACCAGCATCAGCAGCATCCAGCACCAGCATCAGCAGCATCCAGCACCAGCATCAGCAGCACACCAACATCAGCATCTACATCAATATCATCATAAGTACCTGTATCCAACATTTAACATCATCAGCATCTACATCAATATCATCATCATAAGTACCTGTATCCAACATTTAGCATCATTAGCATCTACATCAATATCATCAGTACCAACACCGACACCAACATTAGTACCAGATCAACGTCACTATCAACCTCATCAGTACCAACATCCAACACAACACCAACATCAGCATCAGTATCATTTCAACATCAACACCATGAACATCATCAACACCTACATCAACATCAGCATCAACATCAGCACATCAACATCAACATCAGCACACCAACATCAACATCAGCACACCAACATCAACATCAGCACACCAACATCAACATCAGCATACCAACATCAACATCAGCACATCAACATCAACATCAACATCAACATCAGCACACCAACATCAACAGCACCAGTATCTACATCCAACACCAGCATCAGTATCAGTATCATTTCAACATCAACACCTTGAACATCATCAACACCTACTTCAACATCAGCACACCAACACTAACATCAGCAGCACCAGTATCTAAATCCAACACCAGCATCAGTATCATTTCAACATCAACACCTTGAACATCATCAACACCAACATCAGCATCACCAGTATCTACATCCAACACCAGCAGCACCATCACAGCACCAGAACCAGCATCTTCCATTACAGCATGTCTACTAATTAGTCTAGTCGCGTCATCTCGCATCAGCCTCTATACTGCATATATGCAGCTATTTGAGGCTTTTTTGTGCTTTATGTACACTATACTGGATATTTACACTTAAAAATCCAGAATGTTGCTCGAATGTGCTCAAAAGCGCTCTTTGTGGAAATTTAACTGTATGAAATACAGTATAGCAGCGAGATTGGTCAAATATGGCTCTCTATACAGTATGAAATCCAGTATAGCCTTTGTTTAGAAAGGATGGAATAGCTTATTGCATGGAGAAGAGACACGCAAATTAAATGGCTGCGCAGGGTTTACACCCCGTGCAGCCATTTTTTCGTGAAGCTATTATTCCAATGAATCAATCAGGTGAAAACTGCCAACAACCGAAGCGAAGCTCAATTCCTTTAGGGAAATCCTTGTTGCCCGCTGTTGCCCGCTGTTGCCCGGTGTTGCCCGGTGTTGCCCGCTGTTGATGTTATCTCTTTTAGAAGCGCAGCGGCAATCCTAGGTCAGCTTACGCTCAACCAGTTTCTTCTTCTCCAGCATCAGCTCCTTAAACTCCAAATCCAGAGCTTCGTACTGCGGGTCACCCGGCATATACCGGCTTAGCTCCCCTATCACAAAAGCTAGCCGATTCTCGATAATCATTCTCTGCTCCTGCAATTGTGCCTTACCGCTGCTCGGTGCGCTCTTCTCCTGCTCCAGTTTCTCCATGTAAGCCTGGAAGCCGCTCTCGAACTTGCTTATCTTCCCCTCAGCGAAGATAAGCAGCTTCTCACAGGTCTTCTCCAGGAAATATCTGTCGTGAGAGACGACGAGCAGCGTCCCGCCGTATGAAGCTAACGTTTCCTCCAGCTGCTCTCTGCTCGTCAAATCCAAATGATTCGTCGGCTCATCGAGAATTAGAAGATCCTGCTCCTGCATGATAAGCCCAGAGAGCTTGATCCTCGTCCGCTCGCCCAAGCTCAAATTCTTGATCGGTTTCTTCAGCATCTCCTCTTCGAATCCCATATTCGCAAGCAGCGTGCGGGCTCTGCCGGCGTCAGCACGAACGTCATGCGTCTTTGCCAGCAGCTCCAATACCGTTCGTTCCGGTTCTAAATCCATCACATCTTGAGTTAGATAAGCAATTCTGGCAGTGGGACTGACCCATATTTGTCCCGCGTCAGCTGTCTCTTTGTTCATAATCATCCGAATGAGAGTTGTTTTACCGCAGCCATTAGGCCCGAGGAGCCCTATTTTCTCCCCGCGCTGGATATAGAAGGAGCTGTCACGAAACAGCAGCTTTTCTCCGAATGATTTCGTTATCCGATCCGCTTCCACGATCCGTCTGCCCCGTTTATCCGGGCTTCTCCAATCAAACTGCACCTTGGCTTCTTCTTTAGGCTTCTTTACCCCTTCGATTTCGATCTTCTCGAGCCGTTTGATGCGTGACTTTACCTGCTGATCCATTTTTTTGGCTTTACTCCGGTAGAACTCTTTGACTCCGGCGCGCATTTCAGCCATTTTACCGACCTTGCCGGCCTCTCGGTGCGCCTTGGACGACCAGTTCTTCAATCGATTGATTTCCATCTCAATCTTCTGCTCGTATTTCTTCTGCTCCTCATATTGGTGCAGCTGACTCTGAAACCTCCGGGCTTTCTCCTCCCGATACCAAGTATAATGGCCCGGATAATCATAGGAGTTTCCATCCTCGAGCTCCACAATGCGCTCCACCGTGTGATCAAGAAAATAACGATCATGCGAGATGATGAGCATAGCTGCATCATAGGTTTTCAGTTCATGGATGAGCCACTCCACCCCTTGAAAATCCAGGTGATTGGTCGGTTCATCCAAGATGAGAAGATCAGGCTTGGAAGCGCAAATATGGGCGATGGCCAGCTTCGTTTTCTCACCTCCGCTTAAACCGGCTATCCGATCGGCGCTCCACTCCTGGACCTTTTTCAATCCCAGATGGCTGGAGAACTCCAGAAACCGTTCTCCATCCCTTGAAGAATCGTCTGTTTCCACCATGCTGTGAAAGGTATGCTGGGTGTAAGAGGTCGATTGCAGCAGGTAACCGATACGCAGCTGTTTGCTGTGACGGAGAACCGTGCCCCCATCCGGCTTCAGACTGCCCATAATGATATTGGCCAACGTTGTTTTGCCGCTTCCATTCATACCGACTAACCCGATTCGTTCCTGGTCCGCAATATCTACATTTATCTGCCGGAGAACCGACAGCTCTCCAAAGCTTTGTTGAATGCCTCGACAGCTTATTAATGTCATAGAAATCACCACTTTGCGTTTAGTATAGAACCTGCAAGAAGGGGCGCTGACATTCGAGGACACAAGGGTTAAACAGCTAAAGCCGTCGTATGCGGCGGAACAAGTGCAAGTCTCATTCCAGCGATCTACAGCAAAGGTATACGAAGTTGAAGCTTGCTATAGATACAAAAAAGACCGCAGGCTTCACCTGCGGCAGTGGATATGCGGAAATAGGAAATGTACCATTAACCTCTAACCATGCCAAACGGCAGTGAGGTGATGGTCAATCGCTGAGCAGAGGCAGATTACACCTGCCAGCACAACGATAAAGGAGTCTCCCCTTTTAGACACAGTTTCCCTATTCCCGCTCCGCTGCACAGGCAGAGCATCACTCGTCGTCCTATCGAATTACGATAAATGACTCGGGAATTAGATCCACATGATGTCTAAATTAGATACCTCCTAGAAATTCACAATTACCCCTATTATAGCATGGGATATGATAATGTAAACGTTCCATTTTCATTCTTGTTACTAAAGCAGCTCCGGTTGAGCGAACCGCATTACGATGTATTCACGGCCGGATATCGCTGCTTTAGATAAAGTCCTCGGGGCCCGGATCACAGCAAGGCGGTTCTGAACCTTCGATGCCTCTTCCATATGTATGACCTGCCGGGGATCAATGCCGAAGCAAATAGCCGCAGCCCCACCAAAATCATTATCCGGCACTTCCATAAGCCGGGAGGAACGATTCACAACTTCTTGGCTCGCCGTTGTTACTTTCCTTCCCGCACATCGCTGGCATGTCCAAAATATCCGGGATCAAGGACTTCGACTGCTTCAATTGGAGCGCCGCCCTAACCGGGTTTGGAAGATGCTATGCTTCCGGCAGCGGCTTGCGTCCATTAAATCCATCATGCCAGCCGTGGTAGTGCGTAATTCGCTCTTCCCCTTCTTTCCAGCAGATGAGCACTTCTTTCCCCTCAACGATAGCCGGAAAATCAATTAACCCTGGCGTGATCATCTTCAGCAGGACGCCTTTCCGGTTAAAATTCTCGATTAAGAGATCCGCTTCGAGGCGCATGAATTCAATTCGCCCCTCAGCCTCAAAGAACGGATCATGGGAAGCATCCGGGCGGGCAGGCGTATGCTCGTATTTCTCTTTATTCTTCTGCAGCTCGATATACTGGTCTTCCATCTCTTGAGCCAAGCCCCGCAAAGTCTGCAGGTCCTCCCTCAGCTGCGGAAGCAGCTCGTTGGCTTCGCTAAGCGTAAATAATTTATGTTCCACGTCTCATCCACTCCTTAATCCAAAGTGTACTAAAGAGCGGCCTTAATTTCCAATCCGATGCTTGCAGCCGCTCCCGTTTATTTATTAAATTCAACAGCTCGAATATGCGTGCACTGGTTAATAAGCGGCAATAAATCCCCAATATCATAGTCACTGGGCGGTCTTACGCTCATCTCCAACGTAATCTCGCCCCCGTCGCTGAGGTTCGTTTCCGCCTGAAAGCTGACGATCATAATTCGTTTTTCCTTCAACAGCTGCCGCACTTCATCGATCCCGCCCGGTTCATTCGCCAAATGAATAATCAGCTGCTCGGTCTTCGGTGAAACAAGCCAGCTGTACCGTCTATGCAGCATAATCTGCCCGATCAAGATAATCAGGGCGACCCCTCCGCCCACGACATACAGTCCTGAGCCGATCGCCATCCCCACTCCGGCTGTAGCCCATATGCCGGCAGCCGTTGTTAATCCCTTAATGGTTTGCTTTTGCAGAAAAATCATACCCGCACCCAAGAATCCAACCCCGCTGACGACCTGCGCAGCTATACGTGAAGGATCAAGAGCGATGCTGTTCCACGCGGTAATATCCTGAAAGCCGTATTTGGAAATCACCATCATCAGAGAAGCTCCCACAGCTACGATAAAATGAGTCCGAATCCCCGCTTCCTTCATCCGATTCTTCCGTTCATACCCAATAAGAGCGCCTAAAATTCCGGCTGCAATGACCCTGAGCAAATATTCATATTCCACGTTACCACCCTTTCAGCAAGTCATCCATAATTGTATTACTATTACCCTGTCTTCTCCACTTATAACTGAAGGAGTGCGAAAACAAGACTCCTTCGGAGTTCCCTCTCCGCAGCCTCCCTGGTTCCACCTTGCTGCCACCCGTTCATTCGCTTGATAATGCAGCAAGCCAAGTCAGATCCTCCTGCTGTTCAGGGCTAAATACCGCTTCTAAGCGGACTGACTTCACACCCAGAAAGTCCATGAATTGACGGAAGCCTTCGCTTAACCGCTCCACCATCTGTGCTGACACTGTGATGCCGGGCTCCCACCACCAGTTTTTGATTACAAGCTCCTTCTTCTTCTTATCGAGCCCGGGCTCAAATCTGGCGGCAAACCGGTTTCCGCACATGACCGGCAGCACATAATAACCGTATTGACGCTCCTGTAAAGGCTTGTAAACTTCCCACCGGTAATCAAAATCAAACAGCTCTTTAATCAACCGGCGATCCCAAATTAAATTGTCCAGGGGCGCTAGTATGAAGGCTCTTGAGGGATACGAGTAATCCTCACGGAGGACCTTCGTAAGGAGAGGGAGATCTGCTGCTCTCATATACAGCTGCTTCTGAATGCCTTCCACTTGGAGCGGGACGATCTTGCCCTTATCCTGCAGCTGCGCAATGGCATGGGTTCTCTCTTTGCTCTTCATTCCGGAAATTCCAAGCCACGCATCACCCGACATATTCCAAAGAAAACCAATCCCTCCCATACGCCGCAGCACATACCACTCCCAGTAAGCTTCCTCCGCCAAATTGGGATCCGCCGCCAGCAGCAGCTCTGCCGGCAAATGCCGGTTGGAGAGATCGTAAACCTTGCGGGTCCGATCCTTATGATGAACGATTAAATCACCTGTGAAGTAAAGACTCTCCAGCACCGCCCGTGATAATCGAGTCGGCGCCCAAGACCAATCGACGACCTGATTATAGTCCAAGCCGCCCGAAGAAAGAGGGCCGCCTGCCGAGAGCGTCTCTATAACCTGCGGCACGATTTCATTGACATGCGGCATCGCTTCCAGTCTCGCGGCGGCTGCCCGTCTTAACCGGGTGAAATAGGGCCAATCCTCCCGCCGGTAGATCGACATATTCTTATCCCAACCGTCTACCAGCACCCGGTCCGTATAAAGCAGCTCATTCAGCATTTCGGAACGAAAGCCCGGAATACGGGACTGCAGCACCAGCTCTTGGTTGTATCCGACCACGTTCAACGGATCAAACTGCAGACAGCCCACACGCTCCACATAAGCCAGTATCCCGGCTTTCCCTTCGAACCTATTCGCCGTTAACAGCCCATGATGGGCTAATAGAAAATTCTTTGCTTGCTCATTGGTCACCATTCGTGCAGCCATCAAGTGGAAACTCACTCCATTCCCGGAAATGACTTCAATAAGCTTATTATAATAAAAAAGAATCATGGAATCACCTGATACCGCCATAAGGAGGATGGAAGGGAGCCTCTGGAAAACCTCGTGCATAAATCACTCTAAACGGACAAATAATTGTTCGGAGTACATTTTTTGTTAAATCCATGGACGGATAACGCAGCGGATCATACACGAAGGGAGCAGAGAAGATGACGGAAAAAAGCATCCTCGCCTATTTCAACAGTCCCGATCAAGCGGAAGAGGCTTTAACGCGATTAAAATCACTTCGTATCGTCGAGAGCTCCATTGACCGGTTCGACGGGTATCCAGGAGAAGGCAGCGACCACATCGACAATCCGGTAACGGGTGATTTCCCGGGATTAGGTTATTTAACGCTGGGCGGTGATTTCTCAGATGAAGACGCCGCCATCTTGGCTGCGGCCAGCGTCAGTGCGAGCGGAATGAGCTCCGGAGGACCGGAAAACCGGGTAACCGGCCGCGACATTTTATTAACCGTCGTCGTAGAGGAATCGGATCACGAAGAAGCGCTGCAGGTTGTGCGCGAAGCTGGCGCTTTGGTCTAGCAGGAAAGCCGGTCCAGAACCAAATAAGGCAGTGAGCGATCTATTTCAATAGATGCCTCACTGCCTTATTTATTTATCCGAAATTGGGATTAGTAAGATGCCGCAACAATTACGGAATAACCTTGCGTCTGCGGAAATCATCGAAGATGCTGAAGAACATTGCCTCTGTGTCCACATATTCGTGAAAGCCGAATCTGCGGGCTTTGGATCCGTCAGCGAACATATCGTATTCCCATGAGAATACGAAATCACCGAAGCCCCAAGAGGACAAATCCTTATAAGGGTGGGCTTCAAGGCCAAAGGCTTTTCGAGCCGCTTCAATTGAACGATTCAATGTATCTCCAGAGTCAACCGCCCTGCAGAAAACTAGAACATTTTTCAATTCCCAGAGGGAAAATGCAGTTTTTATCGAATGAATACATCTATAATGACAATAAGAAAAGCCCTTCTCATAACCAGCAGCTCTTCCCTAACGGGGCAAGGGATCGAAGAGCAGAAACTTGAACAGCTGTTGGATGGCGGCAGCCAGTCACAAAGACGTTCAGGGATGGGACTGCTTAATACGGATCAATAGTTAAAGCAGCTCTATGCCAAAGGCCTACAAATTCATAGTGACCTCAATCAAGGAACAACCGAACAACCGTCTCTTCAACAAACAATTCGAAAAAGAGGTGGAGCGCTTGACTAGCTATCCTGAATTTGATTTCGCAGCTAATCTTCGTGCAGGGCATATTCTCGCCCCGCAGGGTGCTGCTCTTGTCATTGCGGAATGGACTGCCCCAGGCTGTCCAACTGGTGAACAGGCGGAATTCATCGCCCCGCTGCATCTTCATCATGATGATGACGAAGCCTGGTATATCCTTGAAGGCACCTTAGGATTCCAGATTGGGGATGAACAAATCGAGGCTTCCGCAGGAGATGCCCTCACTGCACCCCGGGGAACCCCGCATACCTACTGGAACCCAAGAGCCGACGAGGCTCGTTATCTGATCATAATGACTGCTCAAATTCGGGCATTAATTGACGCCATTCATGCTATGGAACAGCGTGATCCGGAATCGCTGAAACTGCTTTTTGAACGATATGGAGCTCAATTGCTGGACTAGCCACCCCCTATCGGCCGTTAGAATGGCTCGGTTCACCGGGCTGCTGCTAACGGCTTATTCTTTGTATGCAGGAAGATCGAGGCCTGTTCACAAACAGCACGCAATGACAGGATAACCTGCTAGGTCGATGATAAGATGATAACAAAGGGAGGTGATGCGGTGTGGATTGGTTCATTCGAATGAAGAATGCTCTGGACCTCATGGAGACGAAGATGGAAGAACAGCTGGATATAGGCGAGATCGCAAAAGCGGCTTATTCCTCCCCATTTCATTTTCAACGGATGTTTCATATGCTGACCGGAATGACAGTGGCCGAGTATAACCGTAAACGCAAGCTGACCTTGGCTGCTCAAGAGCTGGCCATGACGAGCCTTAGAGTCGTGGATGTTGCGCTCAAATACGGCTATGACTCGCCCGAATCCTTCACGAAGGCGTTTCGGAAAATCCATGGCGTGACGCCATCAGAGGCGCGTAATCCAGAAGTTAGCCTGAAAGCCTTTCCCCGCATCTCCTTCCAGCTTTCACTGAAGGGAGATCAAGATATGGATTATAAAATTGTGGAGAAGGATGCGTTCACAGTTGCCGGCAAATCGATTCAGGTAAGTACCAAGGAGGGAGAGAACCACCGCCAAATCCCTGCGTTCTGGAATCAAAGTCACGCAGACGGCACGATTCAGAAGCTGGCGGCAATAGGCGGAGACGAGGATATTCTTGGTATTTGCCTGGAAATGGATCACAGCAAGGAACAATTCACTTACTTAATTGCCGTTAAGGCTCATTCTGAATCATCGGGTGATGGATTTGGCTTAACGAACATCCCTGCTTCGACTTGGGCGGTATTTCCATCTATTGGTCCGATGCCAGGAGCGATACAGAACGTATGGCAGCGAATATTCCAAGAATGGTTTCCCGCTACAGGGTATGAGCATTCCAACGGACCGGATCTTGAAATCTATCCGCCCGGCGACACGGCCGCGGAGGACTATCGCTGTGAAGTATGGGTGCCGATCATGAAGAAATAGCAAAATGAATAAGCCGGCTGCCCGAAGCAGCCGGTTTATTTCACCTCCCTGTTCCATTCCTTTCAATCGCTCGACAAAAACTCCTTATGATCATTTTGCCAGCTGCTGCAGAGCATTGCTCCAGCAGGCATCGTTAATTATTAACGCCTTTAAGTTCGTTAAAATCAGCACAAAAAGACCAGCGCACACCGCACGCTGGCCTCATTATACTGAGCTTTAAACTCTTCTTTTGGCTGGAAGCATCTAACGCTGTCCATATCGTTCAGAGCTGTAAATTTCCATGATCCCTCGAAAGTTAACAGCACTAAACGTTCTTGATCCACCTGTACTGGAGGTGGAACACCTGTTTACGAACATAGCCAGGAAGTCATCTCCTCCACGAGGAGGTCCTAATCCAGCCTATCACGGTTTTGTAAACTGTAATAATCGAATGATGTTCTGAGCTGCATGCATCAGGTTGGATTTGCCTGAACGCAGCGCTTCCTCGAGCGTACAGGGATAAGGGGTGATGCTGTGAACGGACAGCTTGGCTAATGCATACAAGTCCTCATAGCCAGGCTTGACGGAGCCCGCAAATGCCAGCACAGGAACTCCCGCCGCACCCGCCCTCCGGGCAATGCCTGCGATGACTTTACCGTCAGGTGTCTGATCGTCAATTCTGCCTTCACCGGTTATGACATAATCCGCAGCTGCCAGCTTATCATCAAAGCCGAGAGTATCCAGAACAATATCGATTCCGGACATTAATGTTCCTCCGCACAGCAGAAGCGCCCCGCCAAGGCCGCCCGCAGCGCCGGCGCCGGGAACATCGATTGACTGTCCTGTTGACTCGCTCAGCACCTCAGAATAGTGGCGCATACCAGCTTCGAGCAGCTCTATCCTATCCGCTGTTGCCCCTTTTTGAGGGCCGAATACATGACTTGCGCCCCGCTCGCCGAGCAGCGGATTATTCACATCACAAGCTACACGAATCGATAGTGCAGACAGACGTGAATCCAAGCTGCTGAAATCTGCTTTCTTCAGGTCGCGTAATGCGCCGCCTCCGTATCCGATTGCTTGTCCCTGCGAATCAGACAAAGAAGCGCCGAGTGCCTGGAGCATGCCTGCTCCTCCGTCATTCGTAGCACTTCCGCCAATCATGACAATCAGCCGCTCCAGCGGATAGTCAAGGGCTGCCAGAATCAGTTCCCCCGTACCATATGTGGTTGTCTTCAGCGGATTGCGCTGCCTGGGAGCGACAAGCTGCAGACCGCTGGCCTGCGCCATCTCAACAACTGCCGTTACTCCATCACCCAGCATGCCGAAGCAAGCTTCAACGGGTTCACCGAGCGGACCCGTAACGGTAAGGTAGTGGCGGGTACCTCCCGTCGCATGGACGAGCGCTTCCAAGGTTCCTTCCCCCCCGTCTCCGACAGGAAGCAGATCGGTTATCGCTTCGGGAATAACGCTTAAGACGGCCGATTGAATGGCACTGGCTGCATCGGCAGCTGCCATGCTTTCTTTGAACGAATCCGGAGCAATCAAGAATCTCATTGTGTAAATCTTCCTTCCTGTTTCGATAAAGCGCAAAACGCTTGACCGTTTCATTTGCATACAGGGTATGAATCAGACCATTTACCAGATCGACTTAAGCTCCCAGGCATCGAATGAATGAAGGATTGCTTTTCCATTCCTTGCAAACAGCTTGAAGCCAAGACTGCCTGGATCCGGGTAAATCCGGTTCGTTATCGTTTTTCGGCCCTCATTGACGAATAATTCAACTGAGGTACGGTCCAGGAACAGGTGCAGCTTCATCCTGCCGCCTTCCATCGGCTCAATCGTAACCTCGCTGATCCCGCCGTCACCTTGCCCCGCTTGATTACGGTCCATGATAAGCCGGCTGCGGTCAGCGCGGTAAGAAATTTCCGTATACTCGCTGTCATCAGCCGAGCAGCGCAGCAGCAGGCCGAACTCTTCTTCGCCAGATTGGCTGACTTCAAAGACCGCGATAATCTCGAGCGCATCCGATTGAAGGGCTGGAACCGGCAAGGCAGCATCCCGTTCAATCACCTGCCGCTCCAAGGAATGGAGCTTGCCCGGAGTGCAGTCAGCTCCGCTGAGGCTCCATCGGAGCGGTCATCGATATCCGAGAAGCCTGACTGTGTCCGGTCCAGGAACAGCAGATTGCCCGCGGGAGAGTACCCGAGTCGCCTCCGACCCTGAGGTCCGCAAACGAAAGCCAAATTCCCGGGCATCCTGCCACTTCATGACCGCTTCGAATTCATAATGTTCACCTTCATAATCAAGCACGAGCGTTTCAGCGTTGACGATCACGGCATCCAGCTCAAAAGGCGCTTCCCGCATAAGCCTGAGCTCCTGGACCGGCTGCTGAATCAGTCTCAGCTCTCCTTCTTCCATGTGCAGCGCGAGGGATCTCGGGATTGACATCGCTCCCTTCCAGGCTTCAGTCGGCGCATTGAACGGGTATTTCCAATTGGACATCCAGCCCAGCCAGATGCGCCGTCCATCATCTTCTAATATATCCGAATAGGAGACCGCCGCATAGAAGTCTTGTCCATAATCCGTCCACCGCACCTGATCGCCCGGCAAATCATTGACGAAAGTCCGTCCATCGAACTCACCGACAAAATATTGGCAGTCGAGCCGTCCGTCTCCTCATTGTCGCCGATGCTGACATGCAGCACCCATTTCAGCTTGTTCAGCTCCCCGTCCACCGGCAGCGGGAACAAATCCGGACACTCCCACACCGCAGCATGAGATCCCTGATTGCCGCCGAATTCGCTCTCGAACCTCCAATGAATCAGATCCGGCGAGCTGTAGAAATGAATCCGTTTATCTGCCGATACCACCAAGATCCACTTTCCCGTCTCTTCATGCCAAATCACCTTCGGATCGCGAAAATCCTTCAAGCCCGGGTTCGGAATAACCGGATTGCCGGCATATTTCACCCACTCCCGCCCACTGTCCTTGCTGTAGGCGATGCTCTGAGTCTGCAAGCCTTCCTTGAAATGCGTGAATATCGCGACAAGTCCGGCTTCCCCGCCGAACAAACCGCTGCTGTCCTTCCAGTCCACAACTGCGCTGCCGGACCAGATATCCCCGAGCTCGTCACCATCCAGCGCAATCGGCAAATGCTCCCAATGCAGCAGATCACGGCTGACCGCATGCCCCCAGCGTCCCGTATACTGATAAAACTGATGATACTCGCCATTATAATAGACCATGCCGTTCGAATCGCTCAGATTACCGGCCGGCGGAGACAGATGATATTGGAGCCGGTAGGGTTCCTTATAGGTGGACATGTCCTCATTCTCCTCTCCCCTGATGACTGCTGCCGTACCGAAAAGGTCCTTCACGGATACATGACCGGTCAGGACCTCTTGGGCACAACAACGCTTGCCTGCTGCTGTCCGATTATTGCTTCAGCGTGATTTTAATGCCTTCTTCAAGCATGTTCTTCCCGTTAACCGCGAATCCGAGCGGAGGGCGAGCGGAGGGCGAGATTTTTTCTTGATTTAAATATATGCATTCATATAGAGCAGATGGAAAGAGTCCACATCCTAACAGAGGAGTACGCTCCTAGTTTCTGGTTCGGGTTCCGTCTCTCCCTGCGGCCACCGCAGCAGTTGTTGAAGAATATCCCGCAATTATTAACCGCATTGAAAAAGGCAATACTGATACCGCCTGATTATGATGAAGAAAAAACGATTATCATTTTGCCTTTTGCCATGCTTGATCCGGCCGGACACATGAATGATGAAAAAAGCTAAGAGAGGAGCCGTTAACATGATGAAGAAAGAAGATTTGAGGATTCGAAGCAGGGTCATCAGCGAAGGTGTGAACCGGGTTCCTAACCGGGCTATGCTTCGGGCGGTCGGTTTTAAGGATGACGATTTCAAGAAGCCAATGATTGGTATCGCCAGTACGTGGAGCGAGGTAACACCCTGTAATATTCATATTGATGAATTAGCCAGAGAAGCCAAGCTTGGTGTTCAAGCAGGCGGCGGAGCACCGCTTATTTTCAATACGATTACGGTATCTGACGGTATCTCTATGGGGCATGAAGGGATGCTTTTCTCGCTCCCAAGCCGGGAAATTATCGCGGATTCTATCGAAATTGTTACGAATGCGGAACGTTTTGACGGATTAGTCGCAATCGGTGGCTGTGACAAGAATACACCTGCCTGTTTGATGGCGATCGGGCGCATGAATCTGCCTGCTGTCTATGTCTATGGCGGTACGATTCAGCCGGGTAAGCTCAAAGGCCAGGATGTGAATATCGTTACCGCATTTGAAGCGGTAGGCCAATACCATGACGGCAAAATGACCGATGAAGAATTGCATGAAATCGAGTGTCATGTATGCCCAGGTGCAGGTGCCTGCGGAGGAATGTATACGGCAAATACCATGGCTTCGGCGGCAGAGGCGCTTGGCATGAGCTTGCCGGGTTCTTCTTCAACTGCCGCTATTGCCCATCATAAAGCATCGGAATGTGTGGAAGCAGGGAAAATGGTCGTCGAACTGCTCAGGAAACAGATTTATCCAAGAGATATTATGACAAAACGCACATTCGAGAATGCAATCACCGTCGTGATGGCGCTTGGAGGTTCAACCAATGCGTTCCTCCATCTCCTCGCTATGGCGCATGCAGTCGAAGTGGATCTAACCATTGATGATTTTGAGCGTATTCGCAAGAATGTCCCTCATCTGGCTGATCTGAAACCGAGCGGCCGCTATATGATGCAGGATCTTAACGATGCGGGAGGCGTTCCCGCTGTCATGAAAATGCTGTTGGAACATGGCCTGCTTCACGGTGACTGCATGACGGTAACAGGCAAAACAATTGCGGAAAACCTTGCGGAGGTTCAGCCTCTAAGCGATAAGCAGGATGTAGTCCGGTCCTTCGATAACCCGCTGAAGACAAGCGGTCCCCTCGTCCTATTGAGAGGCAACCTCGCTCCTGACGGTGCGGTGGCTAAAATGTCCGGTCTGAAAATCCTCCGCTTCACGGGCCCCGCGCGTGTATACAACAGTGAGGAGGAAGCAACGGAGGCCATATTGAACGATCAGATCCGCAAAGGCGACGTGGTCGTTATCCGCTATACGGGCCCTAAAGGCGGCCCGGGGATGCCGGAAATGCTGTCAGTCACAGCTATGATTGTCGGAAAAGGCCTCGGCAGTGATGTCGCACTGCTCACCGATGGCCGATTCTCCGGCGGCTCGCATGGATTCGTTGTTGGACATATCGCACCTGAAGCACAGGTTGGCGGACCGATTGCCTTCCTGCAGGATGGCGATATCGTCACCATCGACAGTGAAACGCAGGAAATTAACATGGAGGTTTCCGCAGAAGAACTGGCCGCAAGGGCCGAGAGCTGGATCAAACCACCGTTCAAATTCCGATCTGGCGTGCTCGCGAAATACGCAAAGCTTGTCTCCTCTGCCTCCAAGGGAGCAGTAACGGATTTGGAGCTTTAACACTGACCAGGGGCTGCCGCTGGGGGAACACTTGCACAGTAACCTCCAGCAGCACCCTAAATAACACCGCATTTGATAGAGGCCCGCCTCGTACTCATCGCATACTCCCGAACCCGATCGTTCGCCGAATGTCCGCTTCACACTTACCCCATACTCCCGAACCCGATTATTCGCCGAATGCCCGCTTCACACTTACCCCATACTCCCGATCGTTCGCCGAATGCCCGCTTCACACTTACCGCATACGATCGTTCGCCAGATGCTCGCTTCACACTTACCGCATGCTCCCAATCGTTCGCCGGATGCCCTCTTCACACTTCCCCCATACTCCGATCGTTCGCCGAATGCCCGCCGAATGCCCGTTGGGTGCTAGCCGGTTGCGACATTTCGTTATTTCATCTGCTCCTTACACTAACACCAGAGCCTATACTGGATATTTCCAGTTATTTGGACCATCAGCGATCCATAGTGAGCGCTGTACTGGATATTTCCAGTTAAATTTTCATTTTTAGAAGAATGTTGGCCTTGTGAGGCGTTTTAACTGTATGGAATCCAGTATAGCCAGCTCCGATCACCGAATTGCCTCATTTAACTGTATGAAATCCTGTATAGGCTGCCCAGATCGAATGTCAGTAATTAAATCTGCATCAGTGAACTTCAGTGAACTTCTATTCTCTCGTAAAGTGAGGTTTGGTTTGGCACTTACCGCATACTCCCGATCGTTCGCCGAATGCTCGCTTCACACTTACCCCATACTCCCGATCGTTCGCCGAATGCCCGCTTCACACTTACCGCATACTCCAATCGTTCACCGGATGCCCTCTTCACACTTCCCCCATACTCCAATCGTTCGCCGGATGCCCGCTTTACACTTACCGCATACTCCCGATTGTTCGCCGGATACTCGTTGGATACTCGTTGGGTGCTAGCCGGTTGCGACATTTCGTTATCTCATCTGCTCCTTACACTAACACCAGAGCCTATACTGGATATTTCCAGTTATTTGGACCATCAGCGATCCATAGTGAGCGCTATACTGGATATTTCCAGTTAAATTTTCATTTTTAGATGAAAGTTGGCCTTGTGAGGCGTTTTAACTGTATGGAATCCAGTATAGCCCGCTGCTAACACCGAATCGCCTCATTTAACTGTATGAAATCCTGTATAGGCTGCCCAGATCGACTCACCTTTACTGGCAAATAAAGTGATGCACAACAAACAGCAGCCAAGAACGTATTATGTCCGTGGCTGCTGCCTTTGTTCATCTGAGGTATCTGCTGAACGTAACGTGAGGCACAGTTAATTCAAGTCTTTTGCAAAATGCGGTTTACTATAATGGCTGACTCCGCCAGAGCCGACGAGTACTCTTCCGCCTTTGTTGAAGATGATCAGCTTTCTCAAGCCGGTGGTGAGCAGCACCGTTACTTTCGCATGATTTGCAGTTGCGGTATAGATGACATAGCCGCTTCCAGAAATCGTCGTTCTCCAGTTTTTATCGAATTCGGAGCGTACGACCCGATTCGAGTAGACCTGGTTTTCCAGCCTCGCTGCTTGTATCTTCGCCATTGCAATCCACCCCTCTCTTCGAGCAAGTATGTTTTCCTATATCGTATTCGGAACACACACTTTGGAATGGACAGCTTTGGTGGGATCCTTCCTATTTCTTATAGTCGGCTTCATGGGAGAGACACGGATCCCGAATAGCACCGAACGCTGCACTATCGTATCGTTGGCAGCATTGATCGCCGTCGGCCGCTCAACGTTCGTACTAAGAAAATAATAGATCGCCTAACGGTTGCATAAACGCGTGTTTATGATATACTTTGCGCATTATAGTATTCCTGCTAACCCACACTACTTCAAACAAAGGAAGGGATCACGATGCGGCTTGGAGGACAGGTATTTCTAGAGGACAAGAACCCGGAAAGTTGGTCAAAAGCACTCTTACAAGCGGGCTTCCGCGCAACTACCTGCCCCATTAACGGGGATGACGACATCGCTGAGCTGGATGACTACCTGAGAGCGGCTGACAAGCATGATATTCTGATCTCTGAGGTCGGTGCTTGGAGCAACCCGATCAGCAGGGATGAGACAACAAGGCGCAATGCCATTGCCTACTGCATCAGACGTCTGGAGCTGGCGGAACGGATAGGTGCCCAGTGCTGCGTGAATATCGCCGGCTCCCGCGGGGAGCAATGGGACGGGCCGGATCCGGACAATTTCAGTGAGGAGACCTTTGAACTGATCGTAGAGACGACGCGCGAAATTATTGATGCCGTACAGCCGGAACGCACGGTATTCGCTTTGGAGATGATGCCTTGGGTATTCCCGGATTCGGCCGACTCCTACCTCTCTTTGATCAAGTCTATCGACCGCAAAGGCTTTGGAGTTCATTTTGATCCTGTTAATATCGTGGTCAGCCCCCGGACGTATTACCGGAACGGAGATATGATTCGGGACTTTTTTGCGAAGCTTGGCCCCCATATCCGTAACTGCCATGCCAAGGACATTCTGCTGCGGAGCCGGTTAACCGTCCATCTGGACGAGGTCATCCCAGGCCAGGGAATGCTGGATTACCGCATCTTCCTAACGGAGCTGAACAAGCTGCATCCGGATACGACACTTATAATCGAGCATCTGTCCACTAACGAAGAATATCAGCAAGCAGCGGATTACATACGTATGACCGCTTCGGAGCTGGGCATCTCCTTGTGATCAACAGTGCGCCCTCTCCTCAGACACAAAAAAAACCGCTTTGCTTCCGAAAGAGAAGCAAAGCGGTCTCACTGCCTTTATTTTGACCATCGTTCCAGTTTGTGAATGTTTCGGGTAAAGAAGCCTGTCAGAAACTTGGGAATGCCGAATTCGATCAGTTTTTGTTTAACCCGGTCTTTCATTTGTTCCAATGTTAGGCCCGGTAAGGTGAATTCACCATTCTGATAACAGTGGCTGCAATATGTTTTGCTTTTATCCCCGTTTTTTTCTGTCCCTCCCCGTTGTTCATCACGGGCCAGCGGCATACCGCAGCTCTGGCAATGCTTAAATTCCTGTTCCATTTCCTTTCGCTCCTTTCTATATGGATTCTATATCCCCGCTCTTCGTTTTTGATTTTTGAGTCCAATTCCGTTCCCTTAAAGTCATCAGCTGAATTCCCTCATTATATCACCAGTTTACGAGGCAAAGTATTCCTGCTTTAAACGTTTTGTTTTATCAATTAGATGGATTCAGACGTTCGAAGGGGACATCCTAAGCTGCTGTCTGTCCGGATTTAGCAGGTTGGATGAATGGCGGCATGGTATAATCGCAATGTCAATAGGAACAAGCCCTGATGGCAGCCTCCATCCTATGCTTAAAGGAGATCAATCAGCTTGCATATACTTTATCAGCAAACCGGCAGCAATCATCAAATTACGGTGTACGACACGACAGAGTTAGAGGGCGAGAAAGGGAATTTCCGGGTTCTGCAGTTCTCGAATCAGGCCGCCCAAGGGGCGATGGATCTGGACGCTCCGCAGCGCATTCTGTTTGAATATCCGCGGGCAATGATTCATCTCATGGATTTTAACAACCCGTCGTTCCAAAACTTATTTATTATCGGCCATGGGATTGGCACAATCGCCGGCCATTACAAGGATAAGCAGGTAAAAATAGCGGAGCTCGATGACAACGTCGTGGAGTTAAGCAGAAGATATTTTGAATACAGCCAGGATAATGTAATCGTGGGGGACGGACGCCGGATTCTGGAAGGTGAAGCGTCGCACCGCTATGATTATTTAATTCTGGATGCCTTCACCGGCAAAGGGACCCCGCGCCACTTAACAACCAGGGAGTTCTTCAGCGCAGCACGGGCCAAGCTCGATTCCCAAGGGGCTATCCTCATGAATGTAATGGGAAAAGGCGAGAATGACCGGCTGATGAATGCCATTCATACGACACTTAGCGGGGAATTTGCTTATACCAAATCCTTTTGCCTGCTCTCAGGCGGCGCCGCACATGATCTCCAGAATATCATCCTCATGGGCAGCAGCAGGCCAATCGGGTTCCAGCTGCGCCAAATGGCAGGCTTCACAGAGATTGAACCAGGACAAGGCCACATCATTATGGACAGTGATTGAACTGTAAAACCATCCGGTCCGAGGAAGGGCGAGGTGGATTTTTTGATAAAATAATACACTTGCTCCCACATTTGATTTGTTATGATGAAAGCAGTTCAAACCATATCCGCAAAGTGGTGAAGGTGATGGAAGCTGTAAAGGCTGTGCAGAATGCGATCGATTATATGGAGGAGCATCTCTACGAACATGTCGAGCTGGAGCAGATTGCAGCGGCTGCTTATATGTCCGTGCCGTCGATGTATCGGATATTTTACGCGCTGACTGGGCATCCCCTCAAGGAGTATATTCGTAAGCGGCGGACCAGCCAGGCTGCGATTATGCTTCGGCAGTCCAAGCTTCCGGTCGTGGATATTGCGGTTGCCTGCGGATTTGAATCCTATCAGGCTTTTACCAAATCCTTCAAGAAGCTCGTCGGTCTGACACCAGGCAGTTATCGGGATGCTGTACTCTATTACAGCTTTGAGAAGGTCAATCTGCTGGAGAAGGTCCATTATTCGGAGCGGCGGGAGGTCAGCGAGCAATACCCCGATGTGAAGGTTATCCGGACCGCCCCCATGAATGTGCTGTCGTTCAAATATCGCGCTTCGCTTAGAGCAGGGCTTGAGGAACAGGCTTTTCACGCCTTTTATCAACGGCTCGCTGAATCCGATTTCCCTCTGAATGAAGCGCGGATTATCGGACGTAATCTGGAAAAACCGTCAGGCTGTCAGAAAGAGCATGAATATGAGCTGATGGCCGCTTATCCGCAGCAGCACCTGCCCCACCCGCTGCCAGATGATCCGGATCTCCAAAACGCTATTCTGCCGGGTGGATTATACGCCGTAAGTCTTACCCCGGCCGATGCGGCTTCAACCATCATCGCTTCGTGGAACCGCATGCTTGCAGAATGGCTTCCTAAGAGCACATTCACGCTGGGCGAGCACTCTTTTCTCGAAGAATGGATGCACTACAAAGGGCGGGTGACGAGACTTAAACTCATGCTGCCCGTAGAACGGGTCAAAGAGCAGCCTTCCATCGAGGTGATGGAGCTTGCTTCTGTGCCCCTGCGCGTCTTCCGTTCCTACGGAGCCCATAGTCCATCGCTTGCGGATGAGAGGCTTACTGCATGGCTCACCGAACAAGAGCTTCGCTCCGATGATGCGGGAAAAATTCAGCTGTATATGTTCGCAAACTACGGCATGCTGCCCTCAAGCGACGAATATTGGTATGAACTGGGGGTCTCTCTTCCCCATGATCCCTCAGCTCTGCCAGATGAAAATACGAGAGTCGTTGGAGGATTATACGCTTGCCTCACTACCCCTGCATACGGCGCAATGACAGGGGTGATGGATAAGCTGTACAGCTGGCTCTATCAGAACGAAAACTATGAACACGACGAAAGCAGACAGGGATACGCCAGATATACGCCGGGCGCTCCGGATAATCTTGAGCGGACAACGTCCGTCACTACCTGCATCCCGGTTCGTCTTCTCCATTCAAGAAAGGAGCTCCGCAATGGAACAGCGTGCAAGCCATCATCTGCCGGAGGCTGGTCGTTCACAACCGACTTCAGCTGAATCCGAGAATTATAGACCCTATCTGGTGCCAAATGCTTTGAAAATGATTAAGGGAGGGCTTCAGATGAATGAACAAGAACAGCAAGCCGCTTCACCTGCTGCCGCAAGTCCGATTAAGAACAAAATAGGCAGCGTGTTTATTCCTGTGAGCGATATTGAGAAAGCCCGCGATTGGTACTGCAGCCTTCTCGGACTTACCACCGATTGTGAAATTATGAATGGCCATCTCTGCCCGCTGCCAATGGATGGCGCCGGCGTCATTCTGGACACGATGCCGATGTGGGGCGGCAAGGAACCGGGCGGCGCTCCCGCTATCCAAACGCCGGCGTTCATGTTCTTGACGAACGATCTCGCAGCATCCTATGCCTATGCCCAGGAGAAAGGCATCGAAATCGTTACCGACATCCAATTCGATCATTGGTTTGTCATCAAAGATCCGGATCAGAATAAGCTCATGATCTGCCGGGAATAGAGAACTGCGATCAGCTGTTGACTGCCGATTCCCTCAAACAGCGGTCAATCCGCTCCAGCGCCTCTTCCAGCTGACTGATCGAAGAGGCGTAGGAGCATCGGATGAACCCCTCTCCGCTTGCTCCGAATACATGGCCGGGAACGGTCGCTACTTTAGCCTTGCGTATAAGATGCTCGGCGAACTGCTCCGAGGTCATGCCCGTATGGGCTATGGAAGGGAAGGCATAGAAGGCACCCTGCGGCTCATGGCAGGGCAGGCCGATTTCCTGCAAGCCCCGTACGAACATCCGTCTGCGCTGATTAAACGAATCCTTCATAAAATCCTTATCCGCAAGACCGCCGCGCAAGGATTCAATCGCTGCAATTTGCCCGATAATAGGCGCGCAGAGCACCGTATACTGATGGATTTTCAGCATGGCTCCCACGAGCTCCCGATGTCCGCAGGCATATCCGATTCTCCAGCCTGTCATCGCGAACGCCTTGGAGAAGCCGCCGATGAGAAGGACCCGCTCCTTCATGCCCGGAAGCGAGGCGAAGCTTACATGCTTCTGGTCATAGGTCAGTTCCGCATACAGCTCATCGCTGATAACGATTAGATTATGCTCTTGTACGAGCTTCGCGATCGGAAGCCAATCCTCATAAGTCATCGTTGCGCCGGTTGGATTGCTTGGGTAGTTGATCAGAAGCGCCTTGGACCTTGGCGTTATCTTCTGGCGCAGCGCATCCGCTGTCAGCTTGAACTGATTCTCGGCCAAGGTTTCGACTTCGACTACGCGTCCCCCATTCAGTGCGGTGAGAGGAGAATAAGCAATGTAGCTTGGCGACGGCACGATAATCTCATCCCCCGGTGAAATCAAAGCCCGCAGAGCGAGATCGATCGCTTCACTTCCGCCGACCGTAACCATAATTTCATTGCCCGGCTCATAGCTCAGCTGAAAGCCGTTAACCAAATACTGCGCGATCTCTTCCCTAAGCTCCACTAACCCCGCATTCGGTGTGTAGGAAGTTCTGCCCCTCTCCAGCGCACGCACGCAAGCCTCCCTAACCCGCTCTGGCGTTACGAAATCGGGCTCCCCGACACCCAGCGAAATCATTTCCTTGCTTCCCGCGGCCAGATCGAAGAACTTCCGTATACCTGAAGGCGGTATTTCTTTCACGATCGGTGAAATCAGTTCACTCATTGAAAATGGTCCCATGCTTGTTGTCATGCGCTTTCCCTCCCTTTTATTGAAAACCATGAAGAAACAGGTGCTCCCTGTGAAATGAAGGCGCCGCAGGTTTCTTCGCACAAGATTAGATAACGTGAAGTGAAATGAAAACTTTTCTGAAAAACAAAAAAAACCCGCCCCTGTAAAGGGACGAGTTTATACCCGTGTTACCACCCTAGTTCCACGGCAAAGCCGTGACACTCCGCTCACGTATCCATCAATACGTGTTCCCGCTAACGCTGGAAATGCGGCAGAGCTTACTAAAGTTTCAGCCTGCTTCTCGGAGATGGCTTTCCGTTAAGACCCGAACGCCGGGTTTCAGCAACCCCCAGCTCTCTGTTCGATCAGGCCAAGCAACGTACTCTTTCTCGTCAATGAATGTAGAGCTATTGTGTTTGTTGTTGGTAATTATAACGACAACAAACTGGAATTACAATAACATTTTTTTATGATCCTGGACGAAACGTCTAAAGCGGCTGCCCGGGAACGGCCTCTATTCCTTCCAGCGTGAACCGCCGGGATGCGGACAGCCTCTAGCCGCAAGCTTCGCCCGAACCCGCACAAAACAGCCGCAGTGGGCGCATGTCGTCCCGTATTGAAGTGATGGACAAGTCCCGCATGTCCCCAGGCGCTCCGCATAATCGGCATCATCAACGCAATCATCGGGATGGCTTGCCAGCTTGCTCACAATCCGGTCCAGCTGCTCTTCCGATACATGGACGTTGGCGCTGCAGCCTTTACATCCATCCTTCCGCTCGGCTTCTTGTTTGAGCATCAGATTTATTCGATTGTCAGCACGACAACCGACGCGGGAGGCAGGTTAAGATTCAATTTTCCATCCGCATCCAGAACCAAGCCGGTCAGCGGCTCAGGCTTAACAGTCTCTGGCTTCTCCACCGTATTATGAGCGCTGAGAGCGCTGCTGCGCAGAAGCGTTCCATTCACCGAGCCCAGCGCATCGCCCCCGACTCCTCTAAGCTCGATGGATGTTACTGCAGCCTCATCATGGCTTAGATTGCATAAGCTGATGTTCAATTTGCCGTCTTTGCCTCTAGATGCGGAGACACTCGTCTGTGCAATCGATTCGCCGCCCAAGCTGTAGCTGGCCGGCTGATGGAATACGTCAAGCGCATCTGCATCATGATGGACCTTAAACATTTCATAGACATGGTAGGTCGGGGTCAGAGCCATTTTGGCGCCTTCCGTCAGTACAACGGATTGCAGCACGTTAACCGTTTGTGCGATATTGGTCATACGGACACGGTCGCTATGGTCGTGGAAAATATGCAGGGATACCGCTGCAACAAGCGCGTCACGCATCGTATTCTGCTGATACAGGAATCCCGGATTCGTACCCGGCTCAACATCGTACCATGTTCCCCACTCATCAACGATCAGGCTGATGCGCTTGTTTGGATCGTATTTATCCATAATCGTCTTGTGCTTCGTCACGAGCTCGTCCATGAACAGCGCCTTGCGCAGCGTTACGAACCAATCTGTCTCCGTAAAGTCCGTCGAAGAACCTTTCTTCTCCCAGGTTTCCGGAACGGTGTAATAATGGAGCGTTAGTCCATCCATATACCTGGCGGCCTCTTTCATGAGAGTCTCCGTCCATCTGAAATCATCCACGTTCGCGCCGCAGGCAATTCGGAAAATCCGGTTACTGCCGTAATTGCGCACATATGTCTGGTAGCGGCGGTACAGGTCTGCATAATACTCAGGCCGCATATTGCCGCCGCAGCCCCAGTTCTCGTTGCCGACGCCGAAGAAGTTGACCTTCCACGGATTCTCGCGGCCGTTTGCAGCCCGCAGATTAGACATCGGCGATTCGCCTTCGAAGGTCATATACTCGACCCACTCCTGCATCTCCTGAACCGTTCCGCTGCCGACATTGCCATTGATATAAGGCTCGCATCCGAGCATTTCACACAGCATCAGAAATTCATGCGTGCCGAAATGATTATTCTCGACAACCCCGCCCCAGTGTGTATTAATCATCCGTTTGCGGCCTTCGCGAGGTCCGATGCCGTCCTTCCAATGATATTCATCGGCGAAGCAGCCGCCCGGCCAGCGCAGCACCGGAATATTCAGGTTCTTAAGCGCTTCCAACACATCATTGCGAATCCCTTTTGTATTCGGGATATCAGAGTCCTCTCCGACCCAAATTCCCTCATAAATGCATCTGCCCAGATGTTCGGCAAAATGCCCGTATATATTGCGGTTAATGTTCCCTTTAGTCCGATCCAAATTAACAACTACGCGGTTTGGCGCCATGATCCAACATCTCCTCAACTTGTGATTAATGAATTCATTAACTAATTTCTGTTTTCATAAAGTAACAACTCTATTAAACAATAATAAAGGACTGTTTTCAATCCTTTTCTCGTTCGTTTTATGAATTAATATTCTCATTAATCACATGAGATTGTGATAGACAAAAACATAGTTGAAGCAATGACTGCACGAAGAAAAGGGCATTCCTCAAGGTTATATGACTGACCTTGAGGAATGCCCTTTCGCTTAATAACCCGGGTATGACGAATCTTCATGCTCCAGCTGATGCACGCGCTGTTCCATTTGCTGGACGATTTCAGCTGCTGATTGAGCAGCTGTCGTGAACATGTTCTTTGCTTCTTCGTTTGGCGTAATGGCTGCGAACTGCTCCAAGCTGGTTTGAGCGTTACGAAGGGAGTACAGACAAGCTTTTACTTGACTGACCGGTGAGCTGGGAATGATCTTTCGCCTCCTTTTTGCATGCGACGAAGAGTTCAAGCATGAAGCTCAATCTGCATGCTTGTCGGTTCTATTGTTGAATGCAGCAGAGGGAAATATACATAAAAAATTGGAAATAGGGGATATTTTTACTGAGAAACGGAGGTCATGAACTTGCCTGATTGGTTTGAGATTGCATTACGTACGTTATTTGCTGTCGTGTTTCTGTTTCTGCTTACGAAGCTGCTCGGCAAACGCCAAGTGACACAGCTTTCGCTGTTCGAGTACATTACCGGCATTACGATCGGTAACTTGGCCGCTTTTTTGTCCACTGACTTAGATTCACATTGGAGTTTAGGCATGATCGCTTTGGGTGTCTGGGCATTGTTTTCTCTGGGCATCGAGTTCGTGCAGCTGAAGAGCAAACGCGCTCGGGATTTTCTCGATGGCAAAGCAACCGTACTTATCAAGGATGGTCAAATCCAAGAAGCGAATCTAAAGAAAGAACGAATGACCTCCGATGATCTGCTTGAGCAGCTGCGCAAGAAGGACGTGTTTCGGATGGCTGATGTGGAATTTGCCCTGATGGAAACAAGCGGTGATCTTAATATACTGCTCAAAAAAGAGAATCAGCCGCTGACTGCGTCCGATCTGGGCATCACTGTCGGCGTCGAGCAGGTATCTCAAGCCGTCATTATGGACGGTAAAATCATGGATGAGCCGCTTGCAGCCATCAAGCAGGATCGCACATGGCTCGAAGGCGAGCTGAAGAAGCTCAATCTGACCGCCGATCAGGTATATCTCGGACAAGTGGATACCTATGGGCAGCTTTCTGTCGATTTGTACAATGATCAGATTACCCTTCCGGAATCCCAACAGAAGGCGCAGCTGCTCGCCATATTGAAGAAATGCGAAGCCAATCTGGAGATGTTCGGCCTCTCCACTGAGCATAAGAAGGCCAAAGCGATGTACCAGCGCTGTGCGAAGAAACTGGACAAAGTGATCACCGACGTGAAGCCGCATCTGATCCAGTAAAGAGCGCATGGTTGGATTTGTTCATTAGCAGCCTCTGCGCCGGATTGTCTCCAACCCGGTGGACGCCAGCTGTACAAGACATGCCGAAGGCAGTACGTATGGTTGACCGCCGATATGCTACGCCTCACCGCCCGCTGGGAGCACGCGTGGTTGACCGCCGACACGCACACCGCCGCACCGCCCGCTGGAACACGCGTGGTTGACCGCCGATACGCACACGCCTCACCGCCCGCTGGGAGCACGCGTCGTTGACCGCCGACACGCTACGCCTCACTGCACGCGTGGTTGACCGCTGATACGCTCACCGCCGCACCGCCCGCTGGGAGCTGCACATGGTTGACCGCCGATACGCACACCGCCGCACCGCCGCGCGCTGGGAGCTGCGCGTGGTGCAGAAAGTAAAGCAGCTATTGGGCTTCACAATGGTGACATCGGCTAAACGTTCGCCCGTCCCTCATCGATAGTTATGCACCGAATCCTCTTCCACCGGTTATGTCAGGGTGCCGGCCTGACATAACCGGTGTTTTTCACATGCTGGTATGGGAAGGACTAATCACGGATATGTGCCGCTGCGATTCGATATTCCGATGGAATAACACCACTACCACCTTCTCGTCCTCTTGCTAAATATGAAGACCTGCCTATACTGGATTCGATACTGAGATTAGTCGCACCTATTCTGGATTTCATACAGTTAAGGACGATAGCAGGGATCTGCAGCACCTATACTGGATTCAATACAGTTAAAAGGACAATAGCAGAGATCCACGACCGCTATACTGGATTTCATACAGTTATATTGACCGTTGGGGGCTCAAATGTTCAACTTTGCGTAAAAATAAGTGGATATTTCCAGTTTAGTCTCCTTCGGGAAGCCAGATAGCCCCAAATAGATGGATATTTCCAGTTTAGCTGACCTCGCTTGAGTTAATATGCCATTTGGATGCCGAAATGCACCAAGAATAAAAGGTAGATATCTCTGATTTAGCTATTCCCTATGAGCTAATATGCTATTGGTAGATATCTCCAGTTTAGCTATTCCCTATGAGCTAATATGCTATTGGTAGATATCTCCAGTCCAGCTATTCCCTATGAGCTAATATGCCGTTTGAATGCCGAAATAAAGGCGGTTTGGATGCCATAGTCTGGACACTCTTTTAAAGAGTACAGACTATGGGTACCAACCCGAAATCAGTGCTCCCGACGTTAACGGGGACTGTTACATCAGCTAAGCAGCCAGCCATACATCAATAGCTGCTTTCTGCCATTGGCTCGCCTTGTTTAGCTAGTGGTCAAGCGGTTGGATAACTCATACAGCGCGGAGGCAGCTTTGCCCAATCATGAATGGAACTATAAAAGGGTGAGCGGAAGTCACAGTTGATGACTTTCGTTCACCCTTTTGTTATTCCGGCGGCTGGATGCCGAAGGCCTCGGCGAGCAGCTTGAAGGATTTGCGTTTTGCTTCGTAGTCATGAACAATCGTGGCGATCATGATTTCATCGGTTTCGTACAGCTCGCTTAGCTCCAGCAGCTGTTTCTTCACGGCTTGCGGGGAGCCGACGACAACGCGTTTGCGGTTCTCTTTGATCCGCATCAGATCCGTTTGCGAGTAAGGATAGGCCAATGCTTTCTCCGGCGTTACTACACCCTCTGTGAACCGCCCTTGCTCGAGCAGCAGGAACTGATAGTCGAAGCTGGATACCAGTCGTTCAGCTTCCGCATCCGTGTCCGCACAAATGACGAAGATGGCTACCATGGATCTGGGAACCGGATCATAGCCGGTTGAAAGATGTTGCTCCTTGTACGCCTTAACGACAGGAGCACCGCCTGCCCCGTTTATAAACTGCGCAAAGGCGAAGGATACGCCAAGCTCCGCTGCAAGCGCAGCACTGTCGCCGCTTGAGCCGAGCAGCCAGACCTCAGGCTTGGAATCCACAGAGGGTGATGCTACTAAGCCCGGGAAACGATGGGTATCCGAATCGGAATCGTTAAAATAATGCAAGAGATCCGCAATTTGCTGCGGATATTGATCCACATAGCCAAGTCCCGTTTTACCTTCCTGGAGAGCTCTTGTCGCAATCGGCAAGCCGCCGGGGGCTCGTCCCAAACCAACATCAATTCGGCCTGGATACAGCGCTTCGAGCAGACGGAAATTCTCTGCTACTTTATAGGCACTGTAGTGAGGCAGCATCACACCGCCCGTACCGACGCGAATAGAGGAGGTATGTGCGGCGATGTGCGAGATGAACACTTCGGGACTTGAGTGCGCGAGACTTGACGTATTATGGTGCTCGGATACCCAGAAACGATGATAGCCCAGACGTTCGCTCAGCTGAGCCAGCTTCACCGTCTCAATGAGCGCCTGCTGAGCGGTGCTTCCTTCCGGTACCGGTGATTGATCTAATACACTCAAACGCAGCATCATACACCTCCTGCCCGGGTTGATTATTATTTTCTAAGCTTGCCGGGGATAATTCTGTGACCGGATTAATTCAAGCTAACTTTACTCCCTTTACCACGAATATCTTAGATCACCCCAGCCCTAACCCATTTAAGCCGCCGCAAGCAGCTAAACGAGCTTCTTCAGCAGCTGCTGTACATTGCTTGTCCATGCCTCATAATCTTCACTCTCTTCCCAGAGCTCCTTCAGCTCCGAGTTATCGAGCAGCCGCGTGAGGGCTTTACCTGCCAATGCCGCAACCGTGTCACTTACTTTCTTCGGTTTAAAATTCACTAACGCTTCAGCAAGCTCTTCCGGCAGCGGACCGTTCGGGTTGCCCCGCAAGGCAGCAACAACCTCGGCGGCCGCAAGCGCGGATGAGCCGTAAGGCTCCTCGATATACACTTCTTGTTCCTCTGCCACACTGCTCAGCGTTTCATTCAGAAATCCAAGTGAACGCGCCTCTAGAAACTCCCCCATCCAGTCCATCGTATCGTCATTATCAAAAGTCTTCGTTCCCCATGCTGCCATATCGAAATTCCTCTCTCTCATCAGATAAATTCATGCATTGCCAATCTCTTATCTCCAGCAATGAGCCAAAACCTCTCACTTCCAGCAATGAGCCAAAACCTCTCACTTCCAGTCAATCCTGAAGTCCAGTCGCTCAATTCCAGCCAATCTTACAAGCCTCACAATTCCAGCCAACCCTACAGCCTCACAATTTCAGCCAATCTTCCTTGCCGTTCAAACCTCTCACTCCAGTCAATACTGGACCCCAGCCTCACAATTCCAGCCGATCTTCCTTGCAGCCCAAGCCTCTCAATTCCAACCAATTCCAGACCAGTCGCTCAATTCCAAACAATCTTGCGCTACTCGCACTCCAGCCGATTCCGAGTCCCAGTCCCTTACTTCCGGTGCATCTTAAATTCCAGAAACAGCTCATTATAATGCGACAGCATCCGCTTGCCCAAATTCTTATAAACCTCAAGCTTCTCGGTCAGCTCAGGATCCGGATAAAAGCGTTTGTCCTGCGCAATCTCCTCAGGCAAGTATTCCATCGCCTTCTCGTTAGGTGTCGAATAGCCTACATATTCCGCATTCTGCGCGGCATGCTTCGGATCGAGCATGAAATTAATAAACTGATGCGCCCCTTCGATGTTGCGGGCAGTCTTCGGAATGACCATGTTATCGAACCACAGATTGGAGCCTTCCTTAGGAACGACATAATCAAGCTTATCATTCTCGTCCATAATCTCCGCAGCATCCCCTGACCAGACAACACCGACAGCCGCTTCCTCATTGGCCAGAAGCATCTTTATTTCATCGCCGACGATAGCTTTGACATTGCCCGTCAGCAGGTTGAGCTTATTCTTCGCCTGCTGCAGATGAGTCTCATCGGTATCATTGAGCGAATAATGAAGACTGTTCAGCCCCATCCCGATGATCTCGCGGGCACCGTCCACCAGCAGGATCTGATTATGCAAACTCGGATCCCATAGCTCGTCCCAGCTCGTAAACTTCTTCCCGCCCAGCATATCGGAATTGTAGATAATGCCGACCGTTCCCCAGAAATAAGGAATCGAATACGCATTATCCGGGTCAAACGACAGATGCAGGAAGCGCGGATTAATAAATTTCAAATTCGGCAGCTTTGATTTATCGATGGGCAGCAGCAGGTTCTCTTCTTTCATTTTGCTGATCGCATATTCGGATGGAACGCTTAGATCGAAGGTTGTGCCGCCCTGCTCAATCTTGGTCATCATCGCCTCGTTGGAATCAAAGGTTTGATAGACAACCTTCATTCCGCTTTCCTTCTCAAATTCCGCAATCAATTCGGGATCGATATAATCGCCCCAGTTGTAGATCGTCAGTGTATTGCCGCCGGTGAACCCTTCCGATGAATTAAGCGCAGATGCCCCATACATGAGTGCCAGCGCAATAACGACGACAACAGTGAACATCTGAATGAGCGGTCTCATTTATTCGGCATCCCCCAATCCGTGCGGGTCCTGTTGCTGCGGTTGATGAAATAATACCCGACAACCAGAAGGAGCGTAAGCAGGAAGATGAGCGAGGATAACGCATTGATGGACAGCGCAACACCCTGCTTTGCCCGGGAATAAATCTCGACGGACAGCGTAGAGAAGCCGTTGCCGGTTACGAAGAACGTAACGGCAAAGTCGTCCAGCGAGTACGTTAATGCCATGAAGAATCCGGCAAAAATCCCCGGCTTGATAAACGGCAGCACGACCTTCGACAGCACATCAAGGCCCGTTGCCCCAAGATCGCGCGCCGCATCGATCAGCGTCGGACTCATTTCCTCCAGCTTAGGCAGCACCATAATAACCACGATCGGCACGCTGAAGGCGATATGCGACAGCAGGACGGAAGTAAAGCCAAGCTTAATGCCGATAATCGTAAACAGGATTAAGAAAGATGCGCCAATAATTACGTCCGGACTTACGATCAGGACATTATTGAGCGAGAGCAGCGCGTTCCGGGTTTGATGTTTCTTCACCTGATGGATCGCAAGTGCGCCGAGAACCCCCAGAATCGTTGATATGGCTGAGGATAACAGCGCGATGACAAACGTATTCAAGACGATAATCAGCAGCCTCGTATCGGCGAATACCTCCTTGTACCACTCCAGCGTGAAGCCTTCGAACTCATGCATCGTCCCCGCGCTGTTGAACGAGTAATACATCAAATAAAAGATCGGCGCATACAAGATAATAAATACGGCGATCAAGTAGATGTTTGACAGTTTCCATTTATTCATCCTGCAGCCCTCACTTCCGGTTACGGTTGCCCGTTAGAATCATAATGACCGCCATGGCAATAATGAGGAAGACGGCTATGGTTGCTCCCATTCCCCAATCCTGCGTGACGAGAAAATGCTGCTCGATCGCCGTTCCAAGCGTTATGACGCGGTTGCCGGCAATGAGGCGCGTGATCATGAACAAGGACAGCGCCGGAATGAATACCGCCTGACAGCCTGACTTCACCCCGCTGGTCGTCAAGGGGAAGATGACACGGCGAAACGTCGTCCAAGGCGATGCGCCGAGATCGCGGGCGGCATAGACAAGCGATGGATTCAGTTCTTCCAGCGCATTAAAAATCGGCAGAATCATGAACGGGATGAAGATATAGACCGATACGAAAATAAAGCTGAAATCGGTAAACAGAATTTGCTGCGTGCCGATGCCAAGCAGCTCCAGCATGGAATTCGCCGCGCCGTATGTACCGAATAAGCCGATGAAGGCATAGGTTTTGAGCAGCAGATTGATCCAGCTCGGCAGAATAATGAGCAGCATCCACAGCTGCTTATGCTTCGTCTTCGTCAGCAGATAAGCGGTTGGGTAGGCCACGAGCAAGGAGAAAGCCGTAATAAGAAAGGCATACCAAAACGAGCTTAACGTCATTTTCATATAGACCGGGGTGAAGAAATCCGCATAATTACCGAAGGTGAAGTTCCCTTCCACATCGAAGAAGGAATAATACACAATCAAGACGATCGGAGCTATAACGAACAGCACGATCCATAAGAGATAAGGAATCAGATAGAGATTGCGGGTTCCGGCGGTGTTCCTCAGTACGGCCGCTTTCATGAGTAAGCTTCCAATCGTCTGTCGAAATCTTCCTCGGACTCTCCAAAGCGCATAACATGGATCGCTTCCGTCTCGAACGTAAGACCGATCGCTTCACCGACGACGACCTTCTTCGTGGAATGGACAAGCCACTTGTTCCCGGTCTCATCGCTGCACAGAATCTCGTAATGCACCCCCCTGAACAGCTGCGTCTCAACCTGTACCTGAAGCTTGCCCTGCTGCACAGCCGTGATCTCGAGATCCTCCGGTCGGATGACAATCTCAATCGGTTCATTCGGATGAAGTCCGCGGTCGACGCATTCGAAGGTTCGGCCGCCAAACTCCACAAGGAAATCCTGCGTCATTTTTCCTGCAACAATGTTCGATTCACCGATGAAATCCGCAACAAAGCGGTTGATCGGCTCGTCATAGATATCAGTCGGCGTCCCGCTCTGCTGAATGATTCCTTCGCTGAGCACGAAGATCTCATCGGACATGGCTAGCGCTTCCTCTTGGTCATGTGTGACGAATATGAAGGTGATGCCGAGCCTTTGCTGCAGCTCCCTAAGCTCATATTGCATTTCGGTTCGAAGCTTAAGATCCAGTGCAGACAAAGGCTCGTCCAGCAAAATGATTTCCGGTTCATTCACAATCGCACGCGCAATCGCAACCCGCTGCCGCTGCCCGCCGGACATCTCCTTAATTTCCCGGCTCTCATAGCCGGTCAGATTAACGAAACGAAGCGCTTCTTTAACCTTGGCCTCAATATCCGCCCTCTTCAGCTTCTTAATCCGCAGGCCAAAAGCGATGTTCTCAAACACATTCAAATGCGGAAACAGCGCATAGTCCTGAAAAACCGTGTTCACCTGCCGTTTGTTGGCGGGAATATGGTTAATGACTCTACCGTTGAAATAAATATTGCCGCTCGTAGGCTCCGTAAATCCGGCAATGAGCCTTAGTATCGTTGTTTTGCCGCAGCCTGACGGGCCGAGCAGCGTGTAGAACCTGCCCCGTTCGATCGTGAAGCTCACGTCCCTGAGAACGGCTGCGTCACCTTGATATTGTTTGGTTACCTTTTCGAATCGAATGATGGGTTGTTCATTCATGGTTTGGTTTATTCCCCCTTGAATGGTATAGCTTCCGATTGCATTACACCTCGCCGGCCTATAGAAGCTGCGTGAATAGCAGGCCTAATTATTGTTCGATCCTGCTCGTACCGTCCTTCTATCATACGATGAAAACAACGGAAGCTAAATAGCTGATGAGAGCGGATTCGATATTTTACAAAATGGGTATATGAATGTGGATAATTGAGTCGTTCATATCTATAAGAGACGGGGTTGATAATCGATGCACAGAAAGAAAGCCGTGCTCATTACTGCACAAGGAAGGGCAACCTTCTCACCGGAGCAGCAGGCGCGTTTGGAAGAGGCCGGTACCATTTCGTATGTTGAAGCTCTCCACCCACTCTCTCATGATCAATTAATTACCCTCCTGCAGGATACGGATGTGGCCGGACTTACTCCCCGCTCCGTGCCTTCTATAGAACGGGAATGGCTCGCCCGGCTGCCGCGCCTGAAAGGAATTGCCGTATTTGCGACCGGTGTCGATTATATCGATGTGCAGTGGCTGGAGGATAACCGGATCCAGCTCTCCAACCTGCCCGAGTATTCGACGGTTTCGGTTGCTGAGCATACGATAGGCATGCTGCTCACATTGTCCAGGCGCATTCATCTGAGCCAAGACCGGGTAAGAGGCCGGGTTCCGGCGGGTACATCCGTGAAGGGCTGGGAGCTGCGCGGCAAGACAATAGGCCTGATCGGTCTTGGCCGAATCGGCGGCTATGTTGCCGAGCTGGCTCAGGCCTTTGGCATGCGGGTGCTGGGCTATGACCCCAAAGCAGATGATGCGGGAGATGTGGTGAGAGTATCCATCGAGGAGCTGCTCGCTTCCTCCGATATCGTTTCCCTCCACTACCCTGCGGCATGGCAGGGAACCTTCAGCTTCGGAGAATCGGAGTTGAAGAAGATGAAGAGCGGAGCCTATCTGCTGAATGTGTCCCGTTCGGCGCTGGTCGATGATGCAGCTGTTATACAAGTTATTGCGCAAGGCCATTTGCGCGGCTACGCCCTTGATGACCGTTTCTCCTTAGCCGAGGATGCGGCGGCACAGCGCTTGATCGCAGAGGGGCGCATCCTTCAGACGGGCCATACCGCCTGGTACTCACAAGAAGTGATTGATCGCGGCTACGACACCTGGGTTGACCATGTTATTGGCCTGTTGACGGATAATCCACAGCATGTCGTGACTGGAGGCGGAGGTTCCCATGCCCTTGAATCCAGCTAGATTAGCGAAGATAGAGCGTTCCCTGCTTATTTGCGCTTTTACCCTGTGCAGCTTGTTCGTCGTCCTTCTGATTGCGTTAAAATGGCCCAGCTACTGGGTGTACATCGCCTCCGAGCAAACTCCGATGACCTGGCTGCAGAGCGTGATCTGGTTCGGCTGCGTGCTCTTTGCGCTCCTAAGTTTCACGCTTCTATATATACAGGAGGGCCTGAGACGGCACGCCTTGACTTGGCTGATGTTAGCCGGCGCTTTTCTTTTCCTCATGATGGATGAACGGTTCGCCTTTCATGAGCGGGTTCGGGATCATTACTTGAAACCAGCCGGTATTAAAATACTCCCTTGGATGGAAGCCGGCGACTTCATCCTGCTGATGTATGCAGTGGTCGCCCTTGCCTTCGTCATTCCGATCTACCGCGTATATCGCGTAAGGCGCACCGCGCTCATATGGCTGGGTATCGCAGCAATACTGTTCGCCACTGCCGTCGGCATGGATACATTGGATGTCTCCAAAATGTCGAAAGCAACCGAACGGTTCGAACAATCCATGGAGGAGATCATCGAGCTGCTTGCCGTACTCTCCTTATTCAGCTCCGTTTGGCTGATGATCGGCTTTTATCTGTCGGCTTTCAGGGGGAGCGCCGCAGCGGCTGTCTCTGAGGAACAATCCGGTGAAGGATAGCAATTGGAGAGAAACTATGGCGCAGCCTGGCTGCTATACGAAGGCTATCAAGAAATGAAAAAGATTCCATTTTGGAGGGATACCGGCGTCTGAGATTGAGGCAGCCGGCCAGGCAGACAATGAAATCGTGAATACCCGTATTTTCAACACTCCACGCGAGCGCCTATTCGAGGCTTGGACCTATGCCCCCGATGGGAACGAGCAGAACTTTGATCGCTTGGAGGCGAATTTGGCGAAGATCGAGGGGAAAAATGAAGGGCTGCCAAGCGGCAGCTTTTTCTTTTGTGAAAATTTGAAATCCCAGGTCCACAATCGCTTGATCCTCACATGAACTTGCTCGCATGAACATCACTAAGAGGTGCAACATCATTTCTTTGTGATCGTCTGTATATGCAGAGGAGGTCAAAACGATGAGACCGTTATTTTATCTCTTTGTTAAAGGTGCTATGCTGGCAATCCTATGCCTGTCCGTATCAGGCTGCGGTAATTCTCAAGAAACGAATGAGGACGGCAGTAAGAAGCAATCGTTACGTACAGCTGCAGAAGCCGCTCCCCCTGCTCCGAAAGAGAATCGCAACGCCAGCTATAAGAATGAATTAAGACAAATCGCTTGGGACAGCTTAGCTGAACAAGTTAAAACGACAGTTAAGGGAAATTGGAAGCGGGCCGTGGTTGAGAAAGTAGACCCCGGCGATTATTCATCACCGATCATGGTGACCGAGCAACCGATCAGCGATTCCGCTGATGTGTATAAGGTAACATTCCGTACGACTGCGGATGAAATGTTATTCCCCATTGGCATTTATATCGATCTTACAACGAAGCAGATTGTAGGCCGCGATGCCCGCGAATAATCAAAAAGGGCGCTCCCTTGTGCAGATGATTCTACAGGGGAGTGCCTTTTCGAACAACCATTATGGATTGCTGAACGTACCGCTTTTACTTGCCTTGGCGAGATCATTGTCGACTAGGAACTTCCAGCACGACCGCAAGAACGATGACTGCCACAACCACGGCCGCTGCGACAACCTGCTTCCAGTTATCCTCGAACCACTCCCCGACCTCCTCCCAGAAATGGCCGGTCGGATCGGTATAGCGCAGCGGATTATTCAGCACATAGCTGTACCGGTTCCAGGCCGAATCGTATAATTATGCAGGTATGGTTAGTTCGGCTTATTGCCTCTAGTTCTAATAGTCTGAAAAATAGAAACAGGTTCGACAGTTTATTCGAGTCTGCTGTCAACCGTACTGCCTTTGTTAGGATCAAATTGCTAATGACTGTGAAATAAAATCATTGAAAATAATTACGTATCGATGTATTATTTCCATAATAAACTTCATAACGTAATTTAACTCGTTTAATAAATTACAACTTGAATGAACAGGGTCGGTCTGGCCCGCTGCTGCACTCGGCGAAATTGATTAGGAAAAGGATCGTGATGAATATGTGGAATGAACTGCTGAAGTTATTTATTTCTTTTGGCCGGGCAACCATGCTGGGTTATGGCGGAGGCCCTTCGATTATCCCGCTTTATGAGAATGAAGTCGTGAGCCGGATGAAGTGGATGACAACCGAGGATTTCGGCCATGCGCTGGCGTTTGGGAATTCCCTGCCTGGACCGATTGCAACGAAGCTGGCTGCCTATATCGGATTCAAAATCGCCGGCTGGGCCGGTGCTGCAGTTGCGCTTGCCGCTGTTGTTATGCCTACCGCGTTATTGATGATCGTGCTCGTCGGCGTAATGTCGAAGCTGCAAAATAACCCCATTATTAAAGGCATGATTCGCGGTATACAGCCGATTATCTTCGTGATGATGGCGATGCTTGCGTATGATTTTGCCAAGTTCGCGCTGAAAACTTCGCCGGGTGTGATTAGTTTCATTCCATTCCTGCTGGCTGCCGGATACTTCATTCTGGTGAATTATTTGAACCTGAGCGCGGTTTATGGGATTATCGGTTCTCTGATTATCGGGGGCATTTTCCTGCGGGGGTAGGCTGTTTCAGGTTAATTCAAGAGCCAAGCTTAAGGTCAAGAGCATGCTTGAGGTCAAGAGCATGCGACACGCTCCACAGCAATCGGCCTTCAGCCGCTGTTAAACTCGTTCAGCCTGATTAGTCGACTGCGGTCGCTGAACAAGTTTAAAGGCGGCACGTAAACTTTCCAGCTCGATTGCTGCTGCGCTTAGTCACACTTAAATGACAGCCCTAATAAACCTGAATGCATACCGAGGCAGCTAGAATGACTGAATGCTCCCTGCAATAAAGGTGAGCATGTCATACCACTCGAACGCAGTATTGATATAAGGCAAATGGCAGCCCTTTAAAGGCAAGCACTCCATTGCTTATTAATGTCCACATCCGATATTGAATGAATGAGTCCCCAACAAGCTGATGCAGATTACTGCAGATCTTAGCTATTACGCGGCCTGCTCTTACAAAATCGTCCTCGGATTCTTCCTCCAGCATCCCTATTGCTCACAAGCGATGAGATCCTTGTCGCGGTCGCTCTTTTTGTTAGCATCGTACAGCTCTTGAGATACAAAAGGTTTATATTTCGTCTTGCCGCCTTTATTCTTAGGCGGAAGCTGAACGGGAGACGCCCCCTTTGTAGTCCTTATGCATTGCGGTACAGTTCTTATAAATTTTAGCTGCTGTTTTGGCTTCTATAGGCTGAGCCCAATGGAAAGAAAGACCCAAGAGTAATCCAAATGATAAGACGATGGCAGCGGTTTTGTTCATGACCTACAGTCTCCTCTCTAGTTGTATCTCTCATATTTAACCATATAACACAGAATACTTATACAAATTCCAGTCCCCCAATATATAGCTGTTATCTATAATACTGATAGTTATTATATATTTTACGAATAAACGGTTTCCCTCTACACTGACATTAATACCATTAACGATTACTCACTGGAGGCGGAGTGAATGGACAACCAAAATGAGGTTAGCAGCAGATTCGATGCCGCAGCCGCTGCTTATGACAGTCAAAGGAGAAAGCTGATTCCTTGTTTCGATGATTTCTATGACACCGCTATAGCTTTAGCAGATGCTTCTACGGATAGCCCGGCTGTATTAGATCTGGGTGCCGGAACAGGGCTGTTATCCTCCCTGCTTCTCCAGAAGTACCCTGCCGCGAAGGTCACCTTAATTGATATTTCCGAGAAAATGCTGGACCTTGCGAAGCTTCGGCTTGCCCAATACCCGAATGTCAGCTTCGTCCTGGGCGATTATACCTGCTTCCATACATCCGGGCCATGCGATATTATTCTCTCGGCCCTCTCCATTCACCACCTGACGGATGCGAATAAAGCCCAATTGTACCAAACCGTCTACACCAATCTGAGAGAAAACGGCATCTTTATCAATGCGGACCAAGTTCTTGGACATACCCCGTTTGTAGATGCCTTATACAAAGAGGACTGGAAGGCAAAAGTAGAAGCGAGCGGCCTTACCCAAGAAGAGCTCACCTCCGCTTACGAACGAACCAAGCTCGACCGAATGGCACCTCTGGCCGCGCAGCTGAACTGGCTCGGTCAAGCCGGCTTCACAGAGGTTGACTGCGTGTATAAATATTTTAATTTTGCTGTACTGTACGCTCGAAAGGGAAGTCCGTTAGCGTGACAAAACGAGCAGGCACGATTGTACCTGCTCGAATCCTCAATTATTCGTTCACGCTTGATGCGGATATCACCAAATTCTGGTCATAATACGGTCCGTACATATTCCCTCTCCACCCCAGATTCTTTACCCAAGCAAACGCTGTTCATTTATAAATGCCAGACTCTTCTGTACGGAGCTGTCTATGAATTCGATAATCTGAGTATTGTCATCCTGAAAGAGCTCAAGTGTCTGGCTGGCAACTTCCTCATCAAAGGAGAAATCCTTCTGCAGCCACTCAAGCAAAGCAGGTAAATAGGAATTAAAATGAACCTCATTTATTGTTATCTCTCTGGATATGGGAAGCGTTTTATGGTCCAATGCGTAATGATTGATTAATCTGCCGTTTAATCTCCAGTAATCCCGGTAACAAATTTGCAGCGTTTCTTTTCTTTCTTCCATGGACATATTCTGAATGAACGTATCGTACATGTCTGACCAAACCACATCAGATATTAAATGGCATAAATAACCCAGATAAAAGGGTTCATGGACGAACTCCTTATAGGTATTGTAGTATCGCAGCACATTGATACGGCCTTTCCCATGCTCGTCTACATCAACGAAATGAGTCACGCGTTTGGGCTTAGTAACCTCCATAAAGGCATGAATATCCGGTGCGATTCCGCCAAGCAGAAATTCACGGACATTCGTAAGACCCAGCCTCTCGCTCAGCAGGGAAGCTATGCAGTAATGCATAATTCTCGATCCCATGGCGTCCCCTCTTTCCCAATCCATTCAGTGATAAATAGCTATGGCTTATCACTTCTGTGACTTTTACCTGTTCAGCGGCCAGTGGACCTCCATTTGGATTCAAACTTCTTAACTCATTTGCCGGCTTTGAGGTAATATATAATGCCCGCCCGGTCCACATCCGAGAACTGCAGCGGATCCTCATTCATCAGTCTTCTCAGTTCATCTACCGGAATCCACCGGATATGCTTCGTTTCATCGCCTGCCTCCAATAATTCCCCTTCCGCTCTGCAGCGGAAATACGCTCCCAATGAATCAATCGGCCCTTAGACGGTCTGATAAACAGCGAATGGTTGTATGCATTCCACTTCAAAATCCGGATCGATACCAACGGTGTCAATCCTCGTCTCTTCCCCTTCAATTTCGACTACATCGAGGCCTGTCTCTTCCTTAACCTCCCTTATGAGCGCGGCTAGGAAGGATTCATAAGGCTCGATTCTTCCGCCAGGAAGCTCAAGCCTCTGAGGCCCACCTGGCTTATTTCGCGTCTGAACTACGATTTCTATTGCTTCCTCTTGAGTCCGTTCAATGATTGCACGGGAATTAACGAAGAACATGGATCCATCCCAACCTTTCAGAAGTTCTATTCTTTGACAGAAAAATCAATTTGGGCTTTGATATGAAAATCTTCTTGCTTCTCTTCGTTACCGATCTTAGACTGTACATAGAAATCAGCAAAGCCAGCCGCGACATAATAACCGCCCGGAAAGCGCATATCCCTTAGGTCTTGTATGAATGCAATATAGTTCTTATCATCATGTTCATCGTACCCGCCGCCTCCCTTGTATTGTTCTCGCAGAGGTACTCCCTTTTTTAGAACGGTGCTTATTAAGGGTGTGTTCATATTGTAAGCAATTTCATAATCTCTTGTTTTCTCCGTTATTGGAAAATAAAACGGCGATGCGGCATGAAAAATAGTGACCGATTCCTTGTCGCCCATATATTCTAACTCTCCATAAATCTTTACTGCTTCGGTTTCGCGATACTCTGCTTTCTCCGTAACCAGACGATAGATAAAATCCCCTTGAACAGCTTCTGCACTTTGCTTGTTAAGCATCTCAACCTCAGCTGGTTCAGCGTTCTTGTTATCATTTCCCGTTTTCGTTCCTCAGCCCGTGCATACAAGAGTTACGGTTATTAATGCGGTTAAAAAAGGTATGCGCATCTCAAATCACCTCACACACGTATAACGTTTCTCATCTCGAATAAGTTGCCAAAATTATTCCATTTCCCAGCAGGGTTAGGAATCCATCAGCATCCTACCCAACAGGCAGGCAATCATTCCACACTGCTGTGCCTGAAGGAAAACATAACTTAAAGTGGAATATATCGTTATACCCCTTAGAACGGCAACCATTTCTTGGCTGAAATAAGAAAAGGAGAGACAGCATGGACATTAAAGCTAAAGCCTCTTTCAACGACGGCATTGTAAGAGAGGCCTGTCATCGATACGGATTGATGACAGATGAATTATCCTTTATCGGCGGCTTCCAAAATTTCATCTATGCGTTTCAGCGGAATCAATCGGCATATATTCTACGATTCACCCCTATTTCCCTGCGGACAACGGCAATGGTTGAAGCTGAACTCGAATGGCTCCTATATTTAAGCGATAATGGCGTTGCTGTATCGAAACCCATCCCTTCTGCTCATGGTCGCCTTGTTGAGGTCGTGCAAGGAGCAGATTCATTCTTTAATGTTGTTTCCTTCGATAAAGCACCCGGGCAAAAGTCCACTTATCCGGATTGTCTGCATGATATCCGATTGTTTGAGAACTGCGGCAGGATTACAGGGCGGATGCACAAACTGGCCAGAGACTTCCACCCCCTCCATAAAAGACATGACTGGACGTATAATGACTATCTGCTGAATCGAACAAGCTTCATCCCTGCCAGCCAGGCTGCAGTCCATGACAGCTGTAATCGGCTTATGGATGATCTGAAGAATCTCTCCCATAATGCGGATTCATATGGTCTCATTCATGGGGACATTAATGTCGGTAACTTTACGGTTAATGACGGGGCCATTACGATGTTTGATTTCGACGAGTGTCAGTACAGCTGGTTTGTGGAGGATATTGCGATCCAGCTCTACTATATGGTCTATGTGTATGGAGATGACAGCATCCCGGAGCGGATGCTCCAGTGTCAGCGATTCATGGAGCCTTTCATGAAAGGATACCTGCTGGAAAGCCATATTTCAGATTCTGAATGGAGGCAAATCCCGCTCTTCCTTAGACTGCGGGAGATCATTGTCTATACCGGCATGCACCGGAGCTTCGATATGTCAAAGCTGGATCAATGGACGACTGATTTTTTAACCCAAAGCCGAATTAGAATTGAGAATGAAATTCCCATAATTGAAGGCTATTTCTAATCCAACATCAATCAACGAATGACCTCCACTAACGGATTATCGTAAAAGAGCAAAGAGATGGGCATTTTACCCATTCCTTTGCTCTTTAACGATAAGACCTTCTCGCGATTCCGCATCATTAAATCACTACAAGCTCAGGAACACGCCTGCGGAATTGAACAATCTCACGAATACCATAGGATTTCAAGAGCTCGGTCGCCTGACCGAAACCTAACTCGTAATTGCTCAGGCTGTGTGCATCCGAGCCCAGCGAAAACCATTTCCCGCCCAAATCCAAATACATCTCGATTAAATACGTCTACGCGGACTTCATTCGGACTTGCACTACTTTTATAGCCTCCTAAGCCATCCTCGTCTTTCTTCCATTGATTACAATAAAAAGGATCAAGCAATATCGCTTAATCCCCCAGAGAAACCTTTTACCTTGCATAGTCTAATGTGGTTCGGATAACGGAAAGCCAATTTTTTCCATGAGCTTATAATAGAGAATCGTTGCATGCAGCTCACCGTTCGCAGATTGTGCAAAGTCTGGAATCCGTCCAGCTTGAACATAACCGATTGAAGTGTACAACAGATTCGAAGGGTCGCCTTCTCTTGTATCGAGAACGAGTAACGATCGATCCTCCTGTACGGCTCTGTCTTCAGCAACCTGCATCAGTGCACGCGCGATCCCTTTACGCCGAAAGTGCGGGTGTGTCATCAGCTTCGCAATTTCCGCCCGATGACGACCATTTTGCTTGGCGCATAGATGAAGCTGGATCGTCCCGGCGATCTGATTATCTATTCGGGCGACGTACAGGACCACTTCAGGCTGCCGTACATTCTCCCAATAGGCTGCTCCCTCTGAAAGTGTCAAAGGCGGTAAAAAGCCAATCGACGCACCATCTTCTACGACGAGGATGAGCAGTTCCGCAAGCTCGTCCATATGCTCCTGCACGGAATCTAATTGTTCGATCGTCACATTAGCAGCCACTATATTCACCTCCGTTTATTCAAGCCAGCCAGACTTCCCTGAAGTCGATCCATCCTAATGAATTTACGCCTACGCCTCTCATCGTCGGATGGTAGAAGGTGTCGACTTTCTTGTGCAGCAGGAATATGACATGTGTCTCCTCCCGAAGCTTATCCTCGATTTCGGCCAACAGCCTCCACCGCTCTTCAGCCTCCCTGCTGCCAAGCACTAGGTCAATCTTACCCTTCACCCATTCTCTCAGACGGGGATCAAGATGCTCCCGAAGAAAATTTCCCGGCTGTTCATAAGTCTCGATTAAGCACACCTCATCCTCTGCCAACACGACACAATAGATCAGACCATCAACGCCGCTGCGTACATCCGGGTTTCTGATCGTTTGCCATGTCTCTGCTTGAACCTCTATGTTAATGCCGAAAGAAGCAAGATTCTGCTGCAGCCACCTCGCATCCTGGACATGAATGCCATATGTGCCAATGCGTACCGTCTCACCGCTATAGCCGGATTCCTTCAGCAGCTCTGCTGCTTGCTCCGGATGATAAGAATAATCCTCAGCGAGGTTTGCATGATTAGGTTGAAACCCGCGGGCTGGATACTTGCGGTCCTCTCCAAGCTCTTGAATCATTCGGGTGCGGTTAACGAGGAGATCGAACGCGCTGCGGAAGGCAGCCGATTGTTGAGGAGCATCCTTCCTCATGTTCCAGGTGAGCAGGCTGCAGCCATTACACAAATGCTCCACGACCTGCCAGTCATGGCCTGGCGGGTTATCCTGCGGATGATTATCGTATAGAAGCTGCTTCCAGCTCTTGGAATAGATTGATGTATCCTCCGGCATGATGACAATAACTACGCCGTCAAGATGCACTCTTCCTTGATAATAAGCAGGGTTAGCCTCCAAGGTGAACCGGTCTTCGGTCCACTCAACAAAGCGGAAAGGCCCCGTCCCGACGGGATGCTTCCAGAATTCCACATCCTCCTCCACGAGATCATGCGGCACGATAACCATTCCCGAGGCGCATAGGAATCTGGGAAACAACCAATTGGGGCGGTCAAGTGTAACCTTAATGCTTCTTCGTCCTATCGCCTCGACCTGGAGCACGAAACGCACAAACCAACTGGAAGTGCCGCCTTCGCGAAGCCGCTCCAGTGAGTATACGACATCTTCAGCTGCAAGCTCCCTGCCATGGTGAAACCACACACCCTTGCGAAGATGGAAGATCCACTCTTTCCCCTGTTCGTCATGCTCCCAGGCATGAGCCAGAGCTGGAACGACCCGCTCCTTAACGTGATCATACTGCAGCAGTCCGTCAAACAGCTGTTTGACCAGATGGGCGCTGAACGCATAATACAGCTCCCTCGGATCCAGCGTTAGAATGGGACGGTAGACGGGCAGCCGGAGCATATCGGAATGACCGTCATGATCCTGTGTCAAACGGTAACCGAAGTGTCCGTTCAACCACTCCACGAACCGGCTCCGCGACGAGGTCCCTTCACCATAAGCCTGCAGCAGCTCGAACGCTTGTTTATACTCCCCTTTCTGCGCAAGCTGCTCAGACCTATCAAGCAAAAGCTTCTCCCTGTCTATTAAGAACGTAAGCGTTGACCGGTTGCCCCTGCCGCGGCCGGCTTGCCAGACAATCATCTTTTCTTCCTCAAGCTTGCGAATAATGAGCTTCACATTGCGCGGGGTACAGAAGAGCGCTTCAGACAGCTCCTCAAGCGAAACCAGGCATCCTTCCGCTCCAGCGCCGGGATTTGCAAACTTCAAATGTAAGGCCAAATAACGTTCGAACAGCTGCTGCATATCAGCTTCCTCCTTAAAAGGGGAAATATATGAGTCAGATTATACTCTTTTTATCCCCTTTTAACGACCCCATAATGAAGCTAATAGAAGAGCCATCGCGAAGTGGCACAAGGAGGAATCGTACCATGCTTATCCATGATTATGTTGCAACAAAATTGATGCAGTACCGGGAGGCGGAACTTAAGAGACGCGCATGCGGGGGTGAGTTCATACGATCAGACAACGCGGATCGCCGCCGTTTCTGGGGTTTATTAAAAGCAAAGCCACGTAAGAAGAGTGAGCCGCTTCCGCCATGCGAATCCTCTGCTTCCCATCCTTTCGGATGATCGGGGTAATATCCTTCCGGGTAATCGAGCCGGAAAGTTTACGTGCCGCCTTTAAACTTGTTCAGCGACCGCAGTCGCCCTAATCAGGCTGAATGAGTTTAACAGCGGCTGAAGGCCGATTGCTGCGGAGCGTGTCACATGCTTTTGATTTTAGCTTTTGACTTTAGCTTCGTCCTTCCCCAAAAAAAGAAAAAGGACCTCCCCCATTAATGAAATGGAGATGATCCTTCCCTCACTTCAAATCCCCGTGAAGCTGCAGCAAGCAAATGAGCCCGCCGCAGCCTGACTACTCCTTACGAGAAGCTGATCGCCTGAACAATCATATCGAGCGCATGCCAATCCGGAACAGCCACAACCAAATCATGGTTTGCAGGCAGAAGTACAGCAGCCACCTGATCATTGAGCGGTGTATTCGACTGCTTATCTACAGTGAACGCACGGACATCAACGGTCTGCTGGCCGCTGCGGTTACCGATGCGAACCAGCGATAATTCCGGTGACAGTGTAATGTCCAGGTCCGCCGCCCAGTCCTTTAATCGCTACAGCTCTCACCTGATCGCCGACCTGACGGGCAAGCGTCATCGTGAAATTGCGGTCCGCACCAGGCGTGAACCGAAGCTGCGAGTAGTCGGCATTGGTCGACAGGACATCCTGTTGGCCAGCCTGTGTCGTTACGTCGGATATCACAACGGATAATCCATTCGGCAGCACCGAATTATACGTATACGTACCCGAGCCGTTGCCCACGATTTTGCGGGTTAACGCAACATTTTCTGGGAGCATATAAGCGCCCGGCACTAAGTAGAACGGATGGCTGTCCGGAATGTCGGAGCGAATTTCCGTGCCGAATCGCCCTGCCGTTAAGCCATTCTCATCCGTTATTTGCAGGTCTGCCGGAGAGAGCAGGAAATCGATGACGAAGCGGGTAAGCCCGAGCGGTCCGCTGAAAGGCAGATCATGGTCAGCCAGCAGATACTGGCCGTTCGTCATCGTACCCAGCGTAATGCCGTCGCTGCTGCGGAACTTCGCGGCAGCCGAATCCGGGAAATAATCAAAGACGAACGAGCCGCCGCTGCGCCGGAATACAAGCTTGCAGTTCGGGGAATCCGGGCGGTTGCAGTCCCACACGAACATCTCAACCCCATCCAAATCCGTAATCGTCGTCGACCCGTTAGCCGATAACTGCGGCCCTGGATGGCCCGGCGGATAGACGAATTTATAAGGCATCACGCAGTGCGAGTCACTCAGCTTATCCATGTAACCTGAATCCCATATCGCCCCGGATGGAATGAAGAACAGGAGCGGCGCATTATCGCGGTCGACGCCGCGCAGGAAGGTCGCTTCAATCTCACGATACGTTTTTTCCACCCGCGCAAGTCCTTCACGGCCTTGATCATGGAAGTGAATCAAGCTCTCACGGCTTAAGAGCCGCCCATGAATGGCGGTCAGGAACTCATGAAGGCCGGCTTTTGTAAGCGTATGCGTATCATTGCGGCCCTGCCACAAATTGTCTGCCACTAGAGCTGCCAGAGACGTACAGAAACCGGTGGCCAAACCTCCATTCGCTTTTCCTTTCAGGAAATAGTGGTAGAAGCCGTAGAAAGCCGCAGTCAGAATCGGATGGCCGAACACCGGGTCAAGCTGCTCATGCCATACCTCTGCTGCGCCATATGTATCCTCATACGTGCTCCAGCTTGGGATACCATCCGTAAAATTGCCAAACGGCAGATTATGCAGGCCATAGGTGAAAGGAATCTCCAGTACGCGCGGGATCGACGCGGTTCGGCTGTTGCTGACCAAGCCGTCTGGATTACGCACCTGCAGGCTGGCTGTTCCTCCGGCATTGCCTGCTCCGCCATTACCCGGCATGACAAAATTCAGCTGATTGCGGTTGATGACGGTCGCCGGTGTCGCCGCCCCATTGATGAGCACGGAAGCTCCGGCGAGGAACGCCCGTCCCGTGAGGGCAATTGTCGCGCCAGGGGTAAGAGTAATGTTGAACAGATCGAGCTGCGGCTTAACCCGAAGCGTTAACCGGTTGCTCTCCGTGCCGTCCTCCCGGCGTACATAAACGGACTTATTCCCGCCTTCCGCATCAATAGGGATATTAACCGAGATACTCTCATCCGCATTCACGGTCGGCACGAGCACAGCCCCGCCGAACAGAACCCTGTCATGGCTTGTAAAATGGCTGCCGCGCAGCGTAATCTTATCGCCCGGAAAAGCTTGGGAAGGGGTGATCTCGGATAACCATGGACGCTTCAGCAAATCCTCCCAGGCATCCTCGGAGAATTCGAGGAACTGCAGCGAGCCGTCTATGCCGTCGTAAGCGGCATCAATTCCCGGATTGCCTGGCTGCCCTTGAGCGCCGGTTCTGCCGTTGCGCGCATCCTTGCAGTACTCGCCGACACCGCTGCGTCCGCCGGACCCCGGTGATCCGCCGCTTCCGCCGTCTCCGCCGCGGCCAAGCTGACCGCCTTGGTTCTTCAGCTTGAAGGCGCGGTTTGTTACCGTCGACTCTAATGTCCCATCAAGAACGCCGATCGTAATATTGCCGCTGGTCCCGCCATTGCCGCCGCGCCCGCCGCGCCCGCCATTGCCGCCATCGCCGCCCTCACCGCCGTCACCCGGGTCGGTATAGCAGTGCCAGCCGAACAGCCAGAAGATCTCTCCGCCCTGTCCATCCGCACCGTCACCGCCTCGTCCGCCGTGCTGTCCTCTGCCGCCTTTGCGTCCATCTTCCCCATTCAGATCAATATTCGGCATGCCGGACATATCCTTGACCCATATCTCAAGATTCGGGGCCTGTGCACCCTTGGCCCCTTCAATCCCCGGATCGCCTGCACGGCCATCTTCACCGCTCAGACCATCGCGGGAACCCTCAGCCGTGTGAATGCCTGACCAGCCGCGTCCGTTAAGGTCGGGATTATCCTGCCTTGGAGGCGTCGAGCCGCCAGGCCTGCGCCAGGTGATGCTGGCGTTGTTGCCGCAGATGATTTTCTCCGCGATGATATAACAGGTCGTGACATTGGGCTCGATGACAAGCTGCGTGTCTGTTAAATCGAGCGTATTGGCAATGATTACAGCGCTTGTCAGCGGAATGGTTTTGAGCGAGTACAGATGTGAAGTTTGCTGGGAGGTTTCCGGCCAGGAGCTAGGCACGCGCGCTTCAAGCTTGTCAAAAATGCCCTGGTCACGAAGTTCAATCTTGCTGTTGTCTTTAATGCTAATGAGGTCGGATATGGTTGAAGCATCTTTGAATCTGCGAAGTACAGGACTCTCGCGAAGCACCTGAGTCGGAAGCTGAACGCCGGTGCGGTTCACGGTTCCGCCGGATAGGCCCCCTCGAACTGTGTTCGTGCTGGCAGCGTTTACATGAATAGGCTGGCGAATCGGTCCTGATGGTACGATAAAAGGATTCGTGGAGGGATTGGTAGTCGTAGTCGTAGTCGTTGCCGTTGTCGGTATCGGAATTGAAATGGAAGCGGTCAGCCGCTTTAAGGTTGGCGAGCTGTTTCGGTTAATCATATATTTCGCCAGATTCTCACGCAGCAGATCTTTATTGGCTGCAGCGGTGAACTCCTTGGCAATAGCTCCCCAATCGATCTGCCTGACGTTGTTTTTTCGGGGGGCCAGCAATATTTTCCCTTGTGTCATGACCGTCTTTGTTGTGATGCGGAGTGTATCCAGATCTGACAGCTTCTCTACGCCTGCTGCATTGATTAAATCTTTGATCGGCTGCAGCCGTGCCCTGCTCGCATCGGGAAAGAGGTTGACTTTAATATTTCCATTGCCGGTCGCAAGCTTCACCGCCTGCTCGATTTGAGCCGCTTTCTGCTGCCTGGCAATTTGTAGGCCTGCATCCAGTATGCCCTGCTTGATCACCACGTTGCTGACCCGTCCGCTGAAGGAGTGGACCTTGCCGTCAATACCCGCTCCAACCTTGAAACCGAGCGGTCCGACATTCTGGATTGAGCCTGGAATGGTTTGGTGTCCTACGGTCTGATCATTGATTTGGAGCTCCATCGTCCCGTCATCATTGCGCATGAACCGAACGCCTGCCGTTTCGCCCGCTTTGATCAGCGTGCTGCCGCTGTCAATGCTGACCCATCCGCTTGCTGTGCAGACAGAGCCGACCAGCTTGCCATCCTTCTCAATGAACAAGGCGACAGACGGGCTTTGCGCTTCCATAATATTTTGCCGTTGACCGCCGACGGCATCCGGATTAATCGTCGCCTCCAGCGTAAAGGCTTGAAGCTGATCCAGATCCGGGCTGCGTGCCAGTTCAATATAGCCCTTAGTCAGCTGAAACCCCCTCTCCATCTCAAGCGGCTTCGCATTCACCGTCCGTGCAATGGATATCCCTCTTACCGAGCCATCATAAGCACCCTCCGAATCATTCTTAAGTAAAAATAACGTACCGCCTCTTTCCATTCGATTCCCTCCTAAGATTATTTCGACTTCTTAAAACTGGATTCGACAAGAAATTATACTAATTATTACCAGTTAATAATAGCATCTTTATCTCACCAGAAAAATCCAACCTAATCCCCGAATAACCGCGGCTTATCCTACCCTTGTAATGCGACGATTGGCCTTCTCCTCGACATTCCGATCCAAAATGCTGCAGGATGCCGTCATATCCTCGAAGCTTTTATTTATCAACCCCGCAAAAAGGTTTATACTATGATTAAAAGGAGATGATGAAGAATGGCTGCTTTTGAGCAAATTCGCAATATTTATTGTGTCGGAAGAAACTATGCGCTGCATGCCAAGGAACTCGGAAATGACGTCCCCGGGCAGCCGATGATTTTCTCCAAGCCTACACATGCCCTTCATCCTGCCGAGGGCAGGCTTCAGCTGCCTGGCGGCGTAGGGGAAATCCATCATGAGCTGGAGCTCGTTGTGCGAATCGCTGCCCCGTATGAGCAGGGAAAATCACTAACCCAGCTTATTGACGGCGTGGCGCTTGGCATCGATTGGACGGCGCGGGATGTTCAGAATGTGCTGAAGGAGAAGCGTCACCCTTGGCTGCTGGCCAAAGGCTTCAAGGGCTCGGCAGTTCTGTCAGATTTCACCGCCTTCAAGGGTGCAGAAGCGTTCGAACAGCTTCAATTCAGTCTTCGCATGAATGGTGAGATTATCCAGAGCGGCAGTCCGAAGGATATGATCTTCCCGCTTGAACAGTTGGTGAATTACATAGGTACACAGTATGGCCTCGGTGCAGGCGACATTATCTACACGGGGACTCCTGCCGGGGTTGGCCCTGTTAAACATGGCGATATCATTGAGCTAGTATGGGAAACAGCAGTGGAGGGCAGCAAGCAAAGCTTTGGCCCGCTTGAGATTGAGCTGGTCTAGCTCAAATAACGGCTTGATTAAGAACGCACACAAAGAAAGACGCGGCATCTGCCCCGTCTTTCTTTGTCTGTCCGCTTTTGCAGAGGAAATGATTGCCCGCTTCTAGCTCAGCATCCTGTAGATCTCCAGCAGATTGCCGTCTACATCGCGAAAATGGGCAACCCGCGCACTCCACTCCGGCCGGTCATGCGGCTGCGTCACAAACTCAATGCCTTTATCCCGCAGCTCCGTGAACGATGCATCGACATCCTCCACACTCAAATTCAGCAGAAATCTCGAAGGAGCCACCGTGTCCAGGGTCATTCCCGCTTCCCCGACGATATCCGCAATAGCTTGATGGGCAAGCAGCTCAATCTTCGTCTCTCCGGTATCAAACAACGCATATTCCTGCTCCTCGCTGTAATAGCTCACCGTAAAGCCCAGTAAATCCTTATAAAACGCAGCACTCTTCTTAAAATCCTTTACCATCAGCCGAATTTGCAGCAGCTTCATCCTATTCGCCTCCCGATTGTCCTCTTTCTTCCTTATTACCATCCGGGCCCCGTTTATAAACGTCAATCCAGCGGCAAAAAGAGACCCGCAGCAACGGGCTGCGGGTCTGAAAAAAAACTATATTAAAAAGGGGGGTTGTCCTTATTATAGCCGCCGAATATTAACGGAAGCTGAAAATTACATGTCAACCTCATTACATTTCTATTGCAGAATATGTAAATTCGCGCCGGATGACAGGACAAGTTCTCCGTTCGGATAGCTGCTGACTGCTAGAATGACAAGATATCAACATTTCCTCCCGGTTCTCCGTCACTTTTCTCCTAAGCTTCGTCCTATAATCGAGTCATGCTTGCACTTATGCTTGAAATGTTTCGATGTCGTTTCTTCTGCTGCTTATTTCTTCGGATGGACATGCGGCGGAGCTATGAAATATCTTTGAGGAGGAATACACATGAGTACGGGATATTGGTCTGAATTACTGGAGCGGCTGGATCGCAAAGCGGAACGAATGACAGCTCTGATCGGCGACAAATCGCCCCACTTCGCCGGCGGGGACGGCAAATACGATAATTCCAGTACGGACTGGTGGACATCCGGCTTTTGGCCGGGATTATTGTGGGTAATGCATGATATGACGGGCAAAGCCCTGTACAAAGAGGCCGCATGGAAGTGGGATCAGGAGCTGGAGCAGTGGTTTACGAAGGAAACAAGACTTCACCATGATGTAGGCTTTCAGTTCCTTGCAACCGCTGTCATCAAATATCAGCTTACCGGTGATGCAGACAGCAGACGAAGAGGCATTACGGCAGCCAACTACTTGGCTTCCCGCTTCAATCCTGCCGGGCAATTCATACGCGCATGGAATGGGGACAGAATCGGCTGGGCTATCGTGGACTGTATGATGAATATCTCCTTGTTATTCTGGGCCAGCCGGGAAACGAAGGATCCGCGTTATAAGCAAATAGCCATCCGGCATGCGGAAACAACAATGGAGCATGGCATTCGCGAAGACGGATCAGCCAAACATATTATTTGCTTCGATCCCGAGAGCGGCGCCTATATAGAGAATTTAAGCGGGCAAGGAGATGCGGCGGATTCCGCATGGAGCCGGGGCACAGCTTGGGCACTCCATGGGTTTGCCAATACGTACCGGAACACCGGCGATGCCCGTTTCCTGAATGCAGCCAAACGAATCGCTCATTTCTTCATCGCTTCACTTCCGGAGGATCATGTGCCGTATTGGGACTTCCGTCTGGAATCCTTTGAAGGTCAGCCTCGCGACAGCTCCGCGGCAGCCATTGCGGCTTCCGGCTTGATCGAAATTGCAGATGCTGTTCCGGCCAAGGAAAAGCAGGTCTATCTGGGCGCCGCCGAGCGGATTCTTCAATCGCTCGATAAGCATTATGCCGCGTGGGATCAGCCGGATCACGAGGCGATTCTGCTGCATGGAACCGGCTCCAAACCGTCTGACTTCTGTGTCGACGGATCGCTCATCTATGGTGACTACTACTTCGTCGAGGCAGCGGCTAAGCTGAACGGCTGGAAGCATCGGATGTATTAACAGGAATAGCCGATCCAGCTTCAAGAAGCTGATTTCCCTAGCTTTCTATTCGATATTTAAGCGGTGTCGTACCTATGACTTTCTTGAATGACTGAATGAAATAGGAGACATTGGGCATGCCCACCTTTACTCCAATCTGATCCACCGGAAGCCGGGTCGTCTGGAGGAGGCGGCATGCCTGTTTCATTCTGCGGGCGGTCAAATAATCGATCATGCTGCTGCCTGTTTCTTCCCGAAACACACGGGAAACGTAAGAAGGGGACAGGTGGATCGCCTCCGCTACCCTCTCCAGCGTCACTTCCTCCGAATAATGAGCTTCGATCCACTGCATAACGGCTTCCGAATAATGCAGGTTTCTCCTCGTGGACAGCCTGCCGGTGCCACCGGCTGAATCCCCGCTCGCCGAACCTATGATGCCAAGCTGCTGAAGCATGAGCATCGTAAGCGCCTCCTGCTTCACGGCTCTTCCGGCTTGGACAGCTTGTTCATACTCGTCTAACACCTGCTCCATCCATTCGGTCTGCCTGCTGAGGTCAAAGGCCTGGCTGCCGCTGTTCCCCTGCCACAGCTGCATGAATCGCTCATGACGTTCAGGAAATGCACGAAGGCTCTCATTCATCACGGAACCATCAAAATGCATGAGGGTCCTCACATACGATTGACCAAGATCCGCATTCGCATATACATTATGCAGCTCAAAGGGTTGAAAGAAGAACAGCATGCCCCTGCGGATTTCATGGGCTTGACGATTCACGATTACTTTTCCTACTCCTGCATGAACGAACAGCATCTCACAGCAGGAATGGAAGTGGTAGTAGCCCGAGGAGCCGCTCTCTGTCCGGATTCTATATCTCCAAATCAACGTCCTCTCGCCCAGCCTGCTCGGGTCAAACAATAACGGGGATTTCTTCACTCGGGACAGCTCCCTTCATGTAACCCATTATATAGGATGAAACTCCTTGCGTCGTCCTTAGGAGACTCCAAAAGTTCTTCCCTATATATCAACATGGATTAACGGGACCTTACCTTCTGAAAAATAAAAAAGACCGGCTTTCCTGGTAGGATCCCCTTTTGTTAGACGAAGACAAAAGGGGATCCTACCATTCATCAGCCGATTTCTTATCGTTCTTTGTCAGGCGGCTTAAGCTTGAACCGCCTGCAGCCAGGCTTGCGCAATGAGGGCATTGCCGGCAGGTGACGGATGAACGCCATCCGGTGCCCAGTAGGCAGGGCCTGTCTGCGTGCTTGCCTGCGCGAAGAGGCCGTCGAGCGGTACATACAGCGTCTTGAACTCATTGGCCAGCTCGCGAACCGCCTGGATCTTCGGATCCAAATCCTCTCTCCATGCCTTCTGACTGTCGTTTACCGGCAGTACGAACGGCTCGATGAGGACGATCTTGGCATCCAGCTTTTCCTTCGTTTGTACGATAAGTTTGCGGTAGTTCTCTTCAAAGTCCTGCGCACTTGTCGCATCATTGCTGTCGTAACGTCTCCAAGTGTCATTAATGCCGATATAGATCGATACCCAAGTCGGCTTGAGAGCCAGGCAATCCTCTTCCCATCTGGCCTGCAAATCGCCGATCCGGTTGCCGCCTATTCCCCGGTTGATAAAGCTAACCTGCTTCTGCGGATATTTGCTCGTGAACAGAGCGGTAGCCAGGTTCGCATAACCTGAACCCAAATCCCATCCATACTCGCGGTTACGCCCTCCATCGGTAATGCTATCGCCTTGAAATAATACCACTGCTTGGTTTTCAATTAATGTCATCGTAACACCTCCGAGAGTAATTATACGACATCATCCGAAAAATGTAATCGCTTTTTTAGCTGAAAATAACTAACGGTGCAGCTGCTATGATTCTGGTAAACATTTTATTTTCATCAGAACGCTATGATATACTGAGCAAAAAAGAAGGATGTGGAAGCATGCTGTTTTCCGAATTTACAATTAGAAATGTCGTGCTCAAAAATCGGATCGTCATGTCGCCGATGTGCATGTACTCTTGTACCCATAAAGATGGAAAGATCACTCCCTTCCATCTTGTGCATTATCCATCCCGGGCGGTAGGCGGCGCCGGACTTATTATACTTGAGGCTTCTGCTGTGACCGCACAGGGGCGAATCACCGATCAGGATCTGGGCATCTGGAACGATGAACAGATTAGCGGTCTGCAGCAGGTTGTCCAGCTGATCCATGAAGCCGGCAGCAAGAGCGCCATCCAGCTCGCGCATGCCGGCAGGAAAGCCATGATAGACGGGCCGATCATCGCGCCTTCCGCAATTGCCTTCAACGATAAGATGCAGCAACCCGAAGCCATGAGCCAGGAGCAAATCAAGGAAACGGTCGATGCCTTCGCCAAAGCCGCCGGCCGCGCGGTCGAAGCCGGATTTGATATTCTGGAAATTCATGCTGCGCACGGCTACTTAATTCATGAATTTCTGTCTCCCCTATCGAATACAAGAGAAGATGGGTACGGCGGTGACGCTGCGGGCCGTTACCGGTTCCTTAGCGAGATTGTGAACGCCGTTCGTGCCCTCTGGCAAGGACCTCTGTTCGTGCGGATTTCGGCAAGCGACTATCATCCCGAAGGATTGGACGTTGACGATTACGTTCAAATTGCTTCTTGGCTGAAGAATCAAGGTGTCGATCTGATCGACTGCAGCTCCGGGGCTCTCGTGCCTGCCGCGCCGCGCACCTATCCGGGCTATCAGGTTCCTTTCGCAGACAAAATCCGCAATGCTGCGCAAATCGCAACTGGAGCCGTCGGCCTCATTACCCGCGGCAATCAAGCGGAAGAAATCCTGCAAAGCGGCAGAGCCGATCTCATCTTCCTCGCCCGTGAGCTGCTTCGTGATCCTTACTGGCCGCGCACCGCTGCCAAGGAGCTTGGCGTAACGATTCCGGCACCTAAACAATACGAACGTGCGTGGTAGGGAAGCGCCGCTGCGATGAGGAATAATGGAACAGCGCCTGCCTGATACGCCGCCGAAAGAGGGGAAAGCATGGCATACCGAACGTTTGAATTGCGATGCAGCGACAGCTCGAGCCGGTTCGCTTGCGAATGGAAGCCCGAGGATACGGAGCAAATAAAGGCCGTGATCGCTATCGTTCACGGAATGGGAGAGCATACGGGCCGTTATGAGCATGTCGCCGATTGGTTTACTGCAAACGGCTACTCTGTTTTTGGCTTTGACCAATGCGGGCATGGACGTACGGAGGGTAAGAGGGGACACACCGAATCCTATGAAGCGCTGCTGACCGGAGTCGATGAGATGCTTGCGGAGGCTGCACGAATCTACCCCCGTCTGCCGGTCTTTCTGTTTGGTCACAGCATGGGCGGCAACGTCGCAATCAATTACGTCTTAAGGCGCAGGCCGGCTATTAAAGGCGCAATAATCAGCGGGCCGTGGCTCAAGCTCGCGTTCTCTCCGCCGCCGCTGCAGGTGGTCGTCGGCCGGATCGTCGAACGCGTCTTTCCCAGATATACGAATAACCGGCCGCTTAATGTAGAACATTTGACATCCGATCCGATGATGATGGAGATGTACCGCAGCGATCCGCTCGGACATGGTCATATTACGGCAAGGTTCTTCTTCTCGGTCCAGACTGCCGGGCTGTGGGCATTAAAGCACGCATCCGAATGGCCTGTCCCGCTGCTGCTTATGCATGGCGGCTCCGACCGCGTAACGTCGATCCATGCCAGCAGGCAGTTTGCAGCAGCGGTCGGCCCGCTATGCACATTCATCGAGTGGCCGGAATTTCGGCATGAGCTGCACAATGAGAGCAAACGCGCGGATGTTTTTGAGAAGATGAAAGATTGGCTGAGTCAAAAGTAAAAGGTGTGCTGTCCGAGGTCGGAATATGACTCCGGGCAGCACACCTTTTTCATTGATAGGGCTGGAATGATGAATGATCGCCTGCCGGCTATTTCCACCAGCTGTTATCTTCACTCGTCAGAAGCGCTGCCGATTCACGGCTCCACGCAAATTCCCTTTCCTTCCCGTTCAACAGCCAGCGGCTTGGGCAGGTCGTTTCATGCCAGTCCAGCGGTACGCCTGGAGGAAGCGGTTCTGCCGCCAGATCGAAGGCTGCCCGGATTGCGGCTTCCTGTTCCTTCGTTACGGATGAAGGTGAAGCCGATACGAACAGCGGCGTCCCGCTGCCTGCCAGCAGATCCAGCCACTGACGATTCAGCTCCCATGGAATCTGATCCGTAATGCCGATACAATCCGCGTCATGACTGTAGAAAGTTCCATGCTGAGGCATGCGGAAGGCCAGTGTATTTACACCCATATACCGCGTCCGCTCCCACGACTTGCCGCTCGTATCATCGCCTGTTCTCTGAATTTCGAACAACCCGGCTGCCAGATGGCTGACCGTGTTGCATCCAATAATGATGCTGCTGCCTGCCGATTTCCGCAGCACGCGGTAGAGCTCCAGTATAATCTCCGCCGTCGTTCTCGAACGGTCATGAAACCGCTGCGTGAGCGCATTCGTTCTCGATTTCATCTGAAAGCCCCACTGACCCAGAATATCGAAGGTCGTGAAATCATGCTTAATCATCTCAAAGCCCCAGGAAACCATTCGCGACTGCGACTCAGCAATGTAATCCAGCACGGACCGGACGCTTGGATCCAGCACATTGCCTCCCCCGGCTGTATAACGAATGCCTTCCGTCACATCCGAATCATTCGTAAGCAGCGGACGGAACCAGATGCCCGGCTTCACGCCGATTTCCTTCATTTCGCCGGCCAGCTGTTCCATCCTCGGAAATTGCTTATTTCCAACCCATGGGCCTCCGTTGCAGGCTCCCCCGCCGCTCGTTAATTGCCAGCCGTCATCAATCACCATATACGGACGGTTAGCCGCCGATGAAGCCAGGGAAGACATAAACTTCGAATCCTCCAGAATTTCCTGATGCGAGCTGTTACCGTATGCATAATACCAATTGTTGCCCCCATAAACCGGCTGGGCCGGCATTAATGGACGCTCACACATCACCGCGCAGAAACGGGTCGCGGCGGCGAAGCTTGACTCCCCTTCAACCCCTTCATAGCCTACGATCTCGGCAACATCCAGCCGCCTCTGACCTAATTGAACGCCTTCGCTGCCGTTGCGGACATCGGCTGAGAACGTAATTCCCTCCCGGTCGAGATGCCAATAACAGAATGAATGCGCGCCTGTCTTGACTCCATAGCCACTTGTCACGGAACCGTTATGAGTGAGAAAATACCAGGGCATCGTCCGCTCCGGCACGATTCCTCTCCATTCCAAATCCCCATATGCCCGCTCCCAATGGTCGCCGAGAACCGTGAGCGGCCCGCGGAGTGGTTCGATCCAGCGGAGCTTGATTGTTTTGACCGGAGTGCCCGGCGCTTCCAGTTGTATGGCTGCTGTCCCATTATGCTGTGCAATGGTAAGCTCTATCCCTTTGACCTGCCAATGTCCTTCTGACAACCGGCTCGCTGCGCTCCAGCCCAGCTCCGTCTCGATTAGAACCGCATTCGGTTCGCTGTTAATGATTAATGTCATTCCGCGTCCAGCTCCTTATCACATGAAAGACTCGTACTTCCATTCCAATCAGAAACTATAAAACGAACAAAACAAACAAACTATACAAATGTTATAATGAAAACCCGGGTACATTCTAGCATGTTCCATGATCCGGTTACAATTCCAAATTGGAGGCCAACAACTTTCATAGTGCAGACGATCCGCTGGAAGCAAGAAGATTATCTGCCGGGGAGCCGCTGAGCAGGTGCACGAACAGCTTGGCGGCCGAGCAGAGTCTGCCGAATCCGGGCTGTACAGAAGCAGAAGGACTGCCATCAAATGACAATCCTTCTGCTTCTGTATATTTTCAGTTACTTTCAGCAATCGCAATGGGTACCCGCCAGTGGCCGGCTATTCAGCTTGCCCTAATTCCAGCCAGGCTCCAGCAGCTGCTTCAACCCTACAGCGGGAGCATCCTTCGGAAAATATTCCAAGCCCATATAGCCGCTGTATCCTGCTGCTTCAATAGCTGCAAATATACGCGGATAGTGAAGTTCACCTGAGCTCAGCTCATGTCTGCCAGGATTGCCCGCGGCGTGAAAATGCCCGATCCAATCCAGATTAGGCAGGATATTGGCGAGCAGGTTGCCCTCTGTGATCTGCTGATGATAAATATCGAATACGATTTTAATGAAAGGGCTTCCAACCTCCCGTACAATATGGAAGGCCTCTTCAGATGTGGTGAGATAATAACCGCCGTGATCCACAAGCGTGTTGAGCGGTTCAATCACAAGCGTGATCCCTGCTTCCTCAAGCAGCGGAGCACTGGCCTTTAAACCTTCAATAATAGACTGCTGCTGCAATTCGCGCGGGACTCCTTCGAGCAGCTGACCGGTTTGGCCGATGAGCGCAGAGCAGCCGATCCGCTTGGCCGCGGCGATGGATTCCCGTAACCCCGTAACGAACTTCTCTCTTTGGCTCGGCTCCACTAAACTTACGAATTTGGTACAGATGGAACCGATTCGGAGGCCTGTTTCGTTAACCGTCTGTTCCAGCCGGTCCAAATCCTTATCCCACCATGACCAAAACTCAATCGTGTCATAGCCGATTTCTTGAATCTCCTGAATGCTCTCGAAGAAATCCTTACCTCTGTAAATGGAGTCCACACATACAGAAAGTTTCATTGTCATCCCAGCTTCCCCACGTTTCATATGTATTTGCAATTTCAATAATAATCGATCGATCAGTGTCGATCCTCTGGTTAGCGCTTTGAATTTGGTCCAGCGGCCGCTCCGGTATCCTGCTCCACGGAGACTTCACGAATTCCGAATTCCTGCGCCCTATCTTGCCACATTTAACTCAATGACATTGCGGTCAGGATCGAGAAGAAAAATTTGCGCGAAGCCTGTAATACTCTCCCGGTTCGCTTTGCATGGTACACTGTGGCTTTCCAGCCAGGCCAGCGTATCGTCGAAGCTGGTAACCCGCAGCGCAAAGTGACCGTCCCTAGTATCGATGCCGCCTGTTCGTTTCGTCTGCCCCTCATGGACGATCAAATGCAACTGCTGTCCGTTCGGCCCAATTGCATACCACGTGCCGGGGAAGTCAAAATCCGGCCGCTTTATTTCCTGCAGGCCGATAATCTCGGAGTAGAACGCCCGCGCCTTCTCCAGATCCGTTACGATTATACTGACATGATGAATCCCTTCCGGATGAATCATCTCTCGTTCACCGCCTTTTTTGACTCCATCATAGCATAAAACGGCTCCCAGTCGACCCCTCTGGTTAGAAGGTTTTTTGCTGTCTCCTGCTGCTCTGCTTCCGCTCAATCCTCCTTCATCTAATACTGCTTCGGCGTACTTCCGTACATTCGCTTGAATATCCGAATAAAGTAGCTCGTTTCCATCCCAAGCTGCTGAGCAACCCTCTCAAGCACAATCCATTCTTCTTGATGAACAAGAATATGCCGATGTTGAAACCGGCGAGCCCGTTCAAGGAAGGATAGATTTAGGCGTTAATGGCGCACGGATTCTTAAACGGTAATGGAATAAGGTTAACGCGATTAATTAATGAATAGACCAATGGCAGCCTGGGACCAAGAATCGTCCCGGACTGCCACTTCTTTTATATAAATTCTTTTCGACCAACGTAAGATTATTTCTTTCATGACATTAACCCTCCTCTCTTGCGTATGCACGGCATGAGAATATGTTATCCGGATACAACCAAATGAAGTTCAATTCCCGACGGATCAGCAACGATAGCCGTTTCACCATCATAGCGGACCTGCTTATCCGCTGCCTGCAGACGTTCCACAGCTGCACGGACTGCAGTCTGATCGGGCAATGTGATTTCATAGTGCGCAAGTCCCGGTGAATCGGCCGGAACCAATGGCGCACCGACACCGGCCCATGTATTCAGCCCAATATGGTGATGATAGCCGCCAGCTGATATAAACAAGGCCGATTTCTCGATATGAGCCACGATATCGAAGCCCAGAACATCGACATAGAACGCTCTAGCCGCTTCCAGATCCGTCACATGCAGATGAATATGCCCGATAATCGTTCCCGCGGGCAAGCCCCGCCATGGATCATCTCCCGCTTCCTCGATCAGGTCATCCCAGTCGATCGGATCAACAGCCATAATGTACTCGCCCTTCTTGTCGCGCTGCCATGTATTTCTCGGCCGGTCCCGATAGATTTCAATGCCATTATTGTCAGGATCCGCAATATACAGCGCTTCGCTGACGAGATGATCCGCCTGGCCAATATGAATGCCGGCAGCAATTAAATTACGCAGTGCAAGACCCAGTGACTTCCGGTCAGGAAGCAATATTGCAAAATGGTACAAACCCGCTCCGGATCTGCGCGGCCGAACGACTGCATCCGGAATTTCTTTAAGAAGCAGAATTTCATGCTTACCATCAACGGTGAATGCTGCTGTCCCGCTATCTTCCTTCAGCAGCGTTAGTCCAACGACATTGCGATAAAAATCAATCGACCGCTGCAAGTTGCTTACCCTCAGCTTGACATGTCCAATCGCCGTGCCCGGATGAATATGTTCGGACATTGGATTCACCTCTTCTTCCCGATGGTTGTGTACGCCTAACAACATTCTAATACTGAAGCAGATCCGTTTGCAAAAATAAGCCGCGTAAGCCTCTTCGCCCGCTCGCATCAGAAGCTTGCGGGAAACACAAACAGGGAAAGGGCTGCCGCTGCTGCGTATCTGATACGTTTGGCGAGAACCCTTTCCCTATTCTATTATCCATTTCCATCAGATATCCTGCTTCATACCGTATCTAAACCGATCCCTTCTTCTCCTTGAGGGCGGCCAATTCCTTCTGAATTTCCTCCCGTCTCTCCTGCTCATTAACCGCAGGAGCGGCCTGCAGCACTTCACCGACCTGTCTTCCGGCAAGGGCGCCCGATTCCAGTCTCCACACCTGCTCTTCAATTCGGGCGAGGCCGTAGTTTAAACGATCCGCATCGAAAGCCGTCAAAGAGGAGCTTGCCGCTTGAATCGCCTGCGCCGCATGGATTCTAGATAATAAATGCTGCTTCTTCAGCTGCAGCTCATCATACTTTTCCTTCATCAGCTTGATTTGGTTCAGAAGGACGGACGATTGCGTCTTGAGGGTTTCATACTGGGCTTTGCTTGCAGCCAGCTTGGTTTGATTAGTCAGTTTATCTTCCAAGGCCAGCTCTGCAATCTCATCCTCACCGCGGGCAACCGCCAGCTCCGCCTGTCTTGAACGCTTCCTAACTAAAGCCGATAACTCCTCGATCTGCAGCTCATACTTACGCTCCACGAAGTACTGCTGGGATAATGCCTGCTGGGCTTGTCCGATTTGCTCCTCCAGCTCCCTTATATATTGTTTGATCATACTTATAGGATTCTCCACCTTATCCAGAAAATGATGCACATCCGCTGTTGCCATATGTTTAACACGTTTAAATATCCCCATGTTTATTCTCCTCACGATTTATATTGTTTTCCCATTCATCGAGCAGATCGGTGTTACGGGTTGGTGTCGGTGGTGTCATTTCCAGCATCGGGCTGACCTGTGCAGCTCTTGGGGAAAAACGTTTGACTCTGCGATACAGCCAGAATACAACCAGACCCACAATTAGCAGCACCCATCCAATTTTGCCAAGCAGCTCACCGCCGTCCATGCCGCCATGCTCCCGTCCTTCGCCCCGGCTGAACATCCGGCCTTGACCCATTTCGAATCCATGACCTCTATCGATGACAAACACTTGTCCATGCTGAGCGATTACGGCCCGTTTTCCGCCTCCGAAATCATGGCCGTGGCCGCCGTGTAATACTTTAACACCGATGATGACCAGAATCAGCAGGCTTGCGATTAGGATTGCTAATTTCAAGCCTTTAAAGCCTTTGAACCTTCTTTTCATCCACTCTCCTCCTTTCCCCGAGATTACTTTCACTTGCTTCTTCTTCAAGATAATCGAACTTGGTGAAAATTTAGTGAAATGCCTTTCATCTGATTTTCATCCTATTGTGGTATCTTGTATGTATCTTATTTATTTGATAAAGGATCAGGTGGCGGTTATGAAAATACTGTTGGCGGAGGATGATCCGCTTCTGGGCGAGCTCGTTGCCCATATGTTGAAGAAAAAAGCTTCCTATCACGTCGATTGGGTTACCGGAGGGGAAGATGCTTACGATTATGCTCTGGCATCCTCCTATGACGTACTCGTTCTCGACTGGATGATGCCCGGAGGTGACGGTACGGCCATTTGCCGCCGTTTGAGAAAAGAAGGGTACAAGGGCGCCGTGCTTATGCTGACTGCTAAAGATACGCTTCAGGATCGGATCGACGGCTTGGATTCCGGGGCTGACGATTATTTGGTCAAGCCCTTTGAAATTGATGAGCTGTTAGCCCGGCTTCGCGCGCTTTCCCGCCGGAACTTTGCTCCGATCCACGAGGAAACGGCCCGGATCCGCGGCCTCGAGCTGCATCGGACAAGCCAGACCGTGCACAGAGGTGAGGAGCGCATCCAATTATCGCCCCGGGAATTCCAGCTCTTCGACCTGCTTGTACAGAATCAGGGTCTCGTGCTTACGCGGGAGGTAATCTTTGACCGGATCTGGGGGTTTGATGCTGATGTCAATCTGAAGACAATTGACGCCACTATAAAGCTGCTTCGGAAAAAGCTGGGGATCTCCGAGCCTGACTCTTTCATTCAAAGCGTACGCGGGGTGGGATATAGGCTTGAACATTAAAGCGAGGTTCAGAAAGTGGATGCACCGCGAAGGGGGGTCCGTCTTCAGCCGAACTCAAACCAGGCTGACCCTCCAATACAGCGGGCTGTTAATGCTGTTTCTGATCTTATTCATTGTCATTGTGCTCGGCTTGCTGTATTACATCCTCATTAATGATTCCAAGCGCCAAATCAATGCGCTTGCGGATGAGGAAATTGCTGCTGTACGGGATATTCTCATTCACAGCGACAACAAAAAGCCGGCTAATCAGGTATCCCCGGTCTATTTTACGATTGGACAGAATCAGTTCTTCTACTACTGGATAGATGCCTCCGGCACGCTTAAATTCGGGGAAGAGCTGCAGGGAGAAGCAAGGGGTGAGCTCCTTCGCTGGCTGTCCGGTTGGCGGCCGTCTTCGGACAAGGTCCGTATCGCCGACCTCTATTCTCGTGATCGAGATCGTGATTTCGGAGAAAGGTTCCATCCCGAGCAGGAGCAAAAACTGAAGCTGATGGCTGCAGGACGCTCACTCTATATGAAGAATCAGCTCATAGGCACGCTGTATATCGGCAGGGATGTCTCCTTCCAGTTCAAGCTCTTTCGCTGGTCGCTGGCCGCCCTCTTGGCGCTCGGCCTCCTCTTCTTCCTGCTGGCCTTGTATCTCAGCCATATCATGTCCAGGCGGGCGATGATTCCCATTGCCCATTCATACACCCGTCAGCGTGAGTTTGTAGCCGATGCTTCGCATGAGCTTCGAACGCCGCTTAGCGTTATTTTGTCCTCGATAGATACCCTGCAGATGGAAGAGACTTTGGGGAAGGATGCTTTCATCCAGAGAGTTCTCGGCAATATGAAGGGCGAGGTGAAACGGATGACGAAGCTGGCCGGCGATCTGCTGACTCTGGCGCGTTCCGATTCGGGAACTCTGCTGCTGCAAAGCGAGCCGCTGGATTTGACGGTCCATGCGCAGGAGATGCTGCTTTCCCTGCAGCCGCTGGCGCAAGCCAAGCAAATCGATCTGCAGCTCAAAGCCCCGCAGACGCTGCCGATCAGAGGGGATGCGGACCGGCTGGAGCAGCTGCTGGTGCTGCTGGTGGACAATGCGATTAAATATACGCCTGACGGCGGTTATGTGCTCGTTGCATTATCTGTGGAGACGGTCAAAGCTGCATCGGAGCTGAAGATTATCGTGCAGGATACAGGCATCGGCATCCCGCCCGAGGAGCATCAGCGAATCTTTGCCCGTTTTTACCGCAGGGATAAGTCACGCTCGCGCCAGCTCGGCGGTCACGGCCTCGGCCTTGCGATTGCGAAGTGGATCGTGGATGCCCACCAAGGATCGATTCAAGTGGTGAGCAAGGTTGGCGAGGGCAGTACCTTTACCGTAAGAATTCCGTTTGAGCGGCAAACGAATAACGGGCAGCAGAAATAGAACCAGCCGGACAGGAGTTAGATCCTGACCGGCTGGTTCTCTATTCATGCACCATTTGAAAGCGAAGCCTCCCAGCTAACTTCTAAACTTAATCGTCGTACTCCGTGACCCAAGTCACGTCGAACCATGCGGTTCCCACCCCGTATAATAGTTCAACTACACTATTATTATTTGTTGGACTTCGACTAAGCGTATGGAACGCACTCGTAAAAAGGATACCGCGAGCCTCAAGGACGGATTAGCCCTGATCTTCCATGCTCCGTTCTCGAACTCGCCCTCGTCGATTGACAAGTACGCCACATAGGGAGGATGACCCGGCTTCGCCTGAAACTCGACGGAGAAGCCATGCCCGGCAACAATAAACTCCGACTCCGCGATGATAATGCCCGCCCCCGGAAACCCCTCATTCCGAGACGTCTCGCCTGGCTTCAGGAATGAAAAGCGGATTTCCCGACCGCGCATAACAAGCACACTCGGAGGGTATCCCCGTTTTGTGCGTTTTAAAACCCATTATGCTCATTTTATAGGGGTGCAGATATCATATATTTCCACTAAGTTTGTGACCGTGTAAGTGCTTTGAATTTCTGCAGAGCATTCTTGTGACTTTCTGTTAATCCAGCAGGTATCAATTCCTGATAGAATGCCGCCTTTTATATCGGTATTTAATGAATCCCCGATAATAAGCGCTTCCTTTATATTAAAATCTTTAATATGACTCATCACGTAATCGAAAAATTCTTTTGATGGCTTTTGAAATCCAATGCTTTGCGAATCAAAAATGTCTTCAAAAAATTCATATAAGCCTGACTGCTTCAATCGCTTTATCTGAGTTTGGGTTATACCATTAGTGATAACAAACAGCCTATGGGATGCAGATAAGCTCTGACACACTTCTAAAGCTCCTTCCATATGCTGACACCCATTGCCCAGAAGTTCTCTATACAGATTTTCCCATTCAATGCCGTCCACAACTTTTCCCAGTCTTAACATGGTTTCTGAAAATCTTGAGTTTAGCACATCATCTAATACAATATTCCCATTTTCATATTCAGCCCATAGTTGTTTGTTGACGGAATTATATACGCGAAACAACTCATCCGAAAAAGTATATCCGTGCTGCTGAAACAATTTGTTTAACGAATCAGTTTCATTAGCGCCGAAATCTAACAATGTATCATCTAAATCAAATAGAAGTATTTTATAACTCATTTTTCCTCCCCTAAAATATAAATAACTGCAAAAATCTGTTATTTACGTGCGGCCGGCTGATATTCTCCAGGCACCATACCCGTTGATATCGCTATTCGATTCCAACAGTTGATCGCATTAATCGCCATAATCAAATCGACAAATTGGCCCTCGTCGAAATGTTTGCGGACTTGCTCATACAATTCCTGAGGCACGCCAGCATCTGAAATTTTGGTCACAGCTTCCGTTAATGCTATTGCGGCCCGCTCCGCTTCCGTATAGAACGGAGCTTCCCGCCATGCACTAAGCATATACAATCGCTGCTCCGTCTCCCCCGTCGCACGCGCATCCTTCGTATGCATATCAAGGCAGTAGGCGCAGCCATTAATTTGCGAGGCGCGAATTTTAATCAGCTCCCATAGTTTATGGTCAAGACCGCTCTTCTTCACATACCCTTCCAATTTTAAAAGTGTTTGAAAAGCTTCGGGCTGCACTTTGATATAATTCAGTCTCATTTCCATGTGTCATTACACCCCTTCATTTTTTTGTGGATAACGTAATTAAAAAGTAATTACTTTTTTGTTGCTTAGTAACCAAAAAGTATTAATTGAGATTAGTCGCTCCAATTCCATGACCATAAATATGCCCCAGCTAAAACAAATAAAATGTATTTCATGATGCCTCTTTGTGTTCTAACTGGTCCTCCAGATGACATGATTGAACTCTCCCTGAGGTTAACTAGAGAATTTTACTATTCTCAGTAAGCTTCTCTTTACTCCTTCTCAGGGAACATCCCCGTGGAGATGGCGATTCGATTCCATGCATTAATGGTATTGATTGCCATAATGATTGCCACATATTCTGCCTCATCCACGTGTGCCCGAACTCTTTCATACAAATCCTGCGGCACGCCTTGCTCGGAAATACGGGTTACAGCTTCCGTAAGCTCAAGCACCACTCTTTCTTTGTCGGAATAAAAGGGTGCTTCGCGCCACGCGCTAAGTAAATAAATCCGCTGCTCCGTCTCGCCCATTTTCCGCGAATCCCGTGTATGCATGTCCATACAATAAGCACACCCGTTAATTTGTGATGCTCTGATCTTAATCAATTCATATAGCTTTGCATCCAGCCCACTTGCCTTAATAAACCCTTCCAGCTTCATCATCGTTTGCAAAGCACCTGGACTTGCACTGATATGGTTTAATCTAACCTTCATAGTAATCTCCTCCGTGAACAATAAATTTTATCTTGCCTCATAAAGCATAACGACGACAATATATATCGTCGATTAAATTCATCTACAATATAGATCTTTAATTTATGACTGTCAACCAAAAATCATGGGTCATTTAGGTGAAAATGCCCAAATACCCACATTTGACAAGGATTTTAAATCCACCTAAGATGATTAATAACAATCTTTATAACTAGAAAGCAGGTGTTTGCATGCAGTATAGTATTGGCGTTGAATATGGACTGCATTGCTTGGTATATTTAATTGATATTCCTCCTGATTCTACAATTGGGATTAAAGAGCTCTCCGCTTTTCAAGGTGTTTCGGAGACCTATCTTTCGAAGATTTTTAGTAAATTAACAAAAGCTGGTATCGTAAGCTCTGTCCCTGGTGTAAAAGGAGGCTATAAATTAGCCAAGTCTCCTGCGGAAATTTCTTTTTGGGATGTAGTTGAAGCTGTTGAAGGTGCTACCCCCATTTTTCAATGTAAAAACATCAAAAATAATAGCTATCTATGCCGTGATGAAGACTATGCAGCATGCTCTCAAGCTTCTTCCTGTGTGATTAACTTAACTATGCTCGAAGCTGAAGATAGTATGCGCAAAGTTCTGCGTAACAAGACACTTACTTGGTTGAATGAAGAGCTTGATCGTGTATTAACCCCTCAATCGCGCAAAGATACTCGTGAATATTTTGCTAATAGCAGCAATGTTTAATGGTGAAATTAAATGGGACACTTATTGAATAAATGCGCTCATGTTATTGAAATTGGAAATTTAACCATGTCAAAAAAAAACAGGCCAAGACTGTATGGTTCCAGTTTTGGGCTGCTTTTTGTGATGCTTCCTTGATAAACTTTACATGAGCTGTGATTAGATCGTTAAAACCTCGCGAAGCATTCCCCATATATTTATCACGGTGAGCGCAGATTAAATACCCAAATAATTGCTTGAAGCCAGATAGCCTGGATCCGCAGCGGAAAATAGATGGTGATCATCATCATCGGGAGGATAGGGTAAAGGCGAACCTTCCGATTCCCATAGCAACCACCAGTGCCGCTATGCCCCTGAGCAAAACAATCATCGTCTGTCTCTCCAATCGCTTTCCTCCTTTCTCTACCGACTACTTATCGGATATCCGAGCCATATTTTAGCTAAAGTACTGGAATTAAGCTTATTAATTACCAAAATCTGCATAGCATAAACGCATTCCGCTTCGTCCATAGTACCTTAAAGAGATAAGTAGTTATGGAGGTTGTTCGTCCATGAGTTTAATAAGCAGTAGTATCGAAGTGAATGAGGCTTATCTCAGAGAACAATTCAATAATTGCTCAGATATTGTATTTCGATCTTTTATTTTAAGGGATGAAACCATACTTTTACTTGTTTATTTAGATGGAATGACTCGATTGCAAAGCGTTGAGGAGAACATGCTGAAGCCGCTTATTTTCAGCGGTTTACCGCAAGGTATAGATCGAATACATTCGCTCGCCGAGATGTTCAGAAGCAGATGGCTTCCGTTAACAAATATAAAGACAGACGAATCTCTGGAGGATCTAGTCCATCATATCCTACAAGGTAGCTTGGGAATATTGGTGGATGGCGAGGCATCTGCGATCATCGCTCAGGTCCAAGACTACGAGAAGAGGAGCATCGAAGAGCCGAAGAAGGAATCGACCTTGCGCGGGGGCGTTCGTGATCTACAGCTCGCACAATATACGGATTTCACATATGATTAAGAACGTGTATATTATCGGTTACTTTTATTCCTTCGTTAACATTGTCATACCTTTGATTTTATGGATGATAGGAAGTATACGGCAACGCCGTAAAGCGTCCAGCATCAATTAAATTTGTAAGTAAGACCACAAAGTAAAATTCTTAGATATCCTTGAACTGGTTAAGCGTATCCTTTTGGTCATGGGCGCTGCTGCGGCCAGAACTACGGCAGTAGCGGAAAAATACATCCAACCCAACCTGATCAGCAAGGACGATTTCTTCCTCAACCTCACGCAATCGCTGTGCATGACTGATCGTCTCGCCTGTTAGAACATCCGGAGTCGTTTCGACAAATGTATCTACACCTATTTCCATTTTCAAATCCCCTCATACCCAATTTTCTTCAGCACGTGAATAAGTTCGAGATTCAGCTGTTTGCTCGCAAGTTATAAACATGCAAATAGGGCAGCAGCCATGAATGGGCTGCCACCCTATTGGGAGAACTTTTATTCCACAATATTAATTTTCACATCGATGTCTCCCCGAGGTTAAACGGTTCGCATCAATTCCAATTGCATGATGTTAAATCAAGATCTCTATTTCAAGCGCCGGCTAGATGATTATCCTTTAAGCAGATTCCCGTTAAATAGGATGTTCATCGTTCGAATAAAGAGAACGGCCACAACGATACTGAGCAAAGCCAGAACGATCGCGGAAATGGCGATTAACAGCCAGGAATCCACGAACATCGCGTATTTTAATGCGGCATTGCTGAGAGCAGCCATCGGAAAGCTTACACCCCACCAGGAAGCGCCAAACGGGATCGACTTTTTGAATACTTTGAAGAACAAGACAATGAACAAGAACAGTCCAAAGTAAAACAAAATGGAGGCGAACGGATCAATTCGCTGCTCAAAGTTCGTATAGCCAAGAAAACCAACCTCAAACGGCGCAATCATGATTATCATGGAGGGCGTTAATCCTGCTGGCATTGGAGCGTGATGAATCAATCTGGATAAGATCAAGGTGAAGAATACTAAAGCCACAATTCCACCGATCGCAAGGGATAACAAATTAATTTCATGCGCCCATGGGAACGGCATTGTCCCCCCGGCAACCGCAATATCAATGGTCCCTACCACAGGAACCAGCGAAGCCGGAACCGCGTTAGCCGGCTCGTGATTCCCGTTCAACAAGCGTGAAACGAAAACAAAACTAAGCGCTAAGGTCGCTACTGTTCCGATGATCCAAATCACTTGTCCTGATATTTGACTGTAGTTGCCAATCAAGGAGGAAAGCAAGAGTATGGCAATCGTGATCGTACCGAAAAAATTCCCCGTGATGGGATGCGTAAATTCAGCTTTGACTTTCTGCGGGTATAAAACCCATTTTGAAATATAACCTATGCTTAATGCGATAAATATCACAACTGCAACAATTCCACTGATATCAGTGATGACGGTGGAAGTGCCGAATAGCTTACTTGCTTCTCTCCAAGCCAATGACAGACCTGAAATTCCCATAACCGACGCAAATAGATTAACGGGTAAGAATTGAATAGAACCGATGCTACTTTGTTTCTGTACGGCAGTCATGGTTTGCATGGAAGGTCACCACTTTCTATGTTCTAATTCAGAGTGCAATCGTGCTATGTCGTCGTAACAACGTCAAAAGGAAATTCCTTTGTCGTTCTCCCTCCGATTAGAGCGACTATCTCCTGTTGCCTCATTGTATGAAAATCAAAATGATAGATCAATATCATTGTTTCTATGGAAACGATAGACGAGAGCTATGAAGGTTTTTATCACGGTACCCCTTAAGAAGCTGATTATTCATCACTGTCACAATACTCCAGCAGCGTATCTTGCTTGAGAAGCTTTACATGAGCCGTGATTAGATCGATAAAACCTCGCGAAGCATTTCCCATATATTTATCTCGGTGAAACACAATGCCTACTTCTCTGCACAGGGTAGGATTTTGAATCGGAATATGAAGCAAATCGTCGTAGTTGTACATTTCAAGAAGGGTTTTCGATAAAACAGTGCCGCCTGCACCTGAACGAACGAGTCCAAATAACGATTCGATCGTTGTCGTTTCGATCAAGGGATTAAGTTTAAAACCGGCCCTAGAACAAGTCATATCGACTAACTGGCGGCACCGATGGGTTTCAGGGAACATCACAATCGGCACATTCAGGATCTCTTCAAAATTAATAGCGGTACGGCCTGCGTATGGATGTTCCGATGTTGCAACAAAATAAAATTTTTCTCGGTACAGGGGAATCGTATTAATTCTTTCATCCTCGAGAGGCAGAATCGTAATTGCCAAATCCAATTCGTTTTGCAATACGCGGTTTACGATATCTTCGACACCAAAGATTTTAATTCGGACTTTGGGATAATCGCGATGGAAATCAAGCAGTAAGGATGAGACTAATTGGTTTAGCTCGCCCGGGAGCGCACCAATCGATAATGTGCCGCGCTCAATTTGCTGAAGCTCTTGAATTTGCTCTTTGGCGCTTGATAAATTGCCGAATGCCAATTTACTCTGCTTATACAAAATCATCCCGGCCTCGGTTATCGCAATTTTCTTCCCGATACGGTCGAATAACGGGACGCCAAGCTCGTCTTCAAGCGCTTTGATTTGATGACTTAAGGACGGCTGGGTAATCCCCAGCTTGACGGAGGCTCTTGTGAAATGCAATTCTTCGCATGTCGCTATAAAGTAATCCAACTGTCTTAACTCCATCTCGATCGGCCCTTTCCTTCACGATATCCCTCAGAAACGAAGTGCGATAAGTATTGTTAGGCTCCTGCTTACTATCCCGCATTTTTGCATCGGTTATTAAATTCGCTTCGAATCAAACCGATGGACCATGTTGCCATTAATGAGAAAGGTCATAATCCGCTTCGAATGTCGAATGTTTTCGACAACGCAAATATAACGGAATGCTTCCTCATCGATCAATGCAGCTTTATCTATCATTTTGATAGTTTGTTTCTATGATCATTCTTAGCTGGATTATTATAGGGGCAGTTAACGCTAGTTCTCGCGTACGTCTACGATCTCATTGCAACGGGAATACCCTGCTTTTCCAAAGCCTTCGAACCCCAATGCCTCTTGGCTAATATTCCTGGATAGCCATTGCTGATTAATTTCTTTTCCCCGATGGGAGCCCCCAAGGATGATGAGTTTATTTCTGATTATGGAATGAAAGTTTAGCTGCTCATCCGGCCTGCGGTCCCCTTTAAGAAATGATAATTTAAAGGTCAAAAAAGAGAAAGGATCCGCCGCGGCGGATCCAGAAGATCGGAAATTCCTATTCGTCACTGGTCCAGTTTGGCGCTTCGATCAGATATTCGAATTGCGTCATAACCGCTCGCTTGGTCTCTACATCTATCGTTTCAAGTATGCTCGTTATGCCGCTTCCTGTGGTAATCGCTATGTTCTCCTATCAGTTACAGAATTGTTTTTTGCATAATCTCAACCAATTCCATGATCTCAAATTATAGTCAAATAATTACGTCTATCTTCCTGGCTGAGCAGCTCGGATCCGCTCATTTATCTTCTCTCGGAAGGTCAGCAGCCATGCGGCATCTCTCGGATAACTGTTGAACGTAATCTCTTCTTGAAGCCCCTCTTCAACAAGCCTCATAACTTCATCATGCCCAATGAAGCTCTCCAGGAGCTGAAGCGCCCTTAAATCCTGGAGTCCTTCCCGAAAAACGTTCAAGCGAACCGATTCAACCGGTTCACCATTCTCGCCGGGATACACAAGAAAAGCATCGCCCGATGGAAAGGCAAAGTCGGCATCCGTGGTCTGATACGGATTGAGCTTACGCTCGGAATATTGGGAATACCAGAAATTATAGCCCCAATGCAAAAAACCTGCGATAGCAAATTTGTATAATTGCACACCAAGGATCCGATTACGGGCAGATGGCATATGGAAGAAACGATTAGACACTTCTTTATACTGGCCGCAGCAGTAGTACGTCCATAGATCCTCTACTCCGCGTTCCAGAAAAGGCCCGATGTGATTACTTGCCGGAATCGGATTGCTCACGAGCCCCTTATCGTAATATTCAATATTCGAGAGTGCATCGATAACCGGAAAGTCGCTCAGATAGGTTTGAAGAAGCTCACTCGCGCTGCTGTACCAAGGCAAATGCTCTAATGAAGGCTCATCCGATACATGAAAGTAACTGCGGCGTTCAAGCCCATTCTCCCTCAAGAAGGCAGTCAGCTGAGGCAAAAACTGCCCCAGGAAGGACTTGTAGGACTCCCCTGCCGCATCTGTATCCCAGCCAAAAATCCGGGTAAGGACACCATTTTCCACAGCCATGATTTTGGGTGCATGCTTGGCTCCCCACTGGGTGAACAGGTGAGAAAATTCAAAGTACCGGATGCCGCTGCGATCACCTATCTGGGCCCAGCGCTTCAGCTTGTCAAAAGCAAAAACGTACGTTTCCCCATCTTTAACGACATCCACCAATTGAACCGTCGGACGTTCACCGCCGACCTTCGTGTCCAGAGGCGGCGTGAATATTGGAGTCAGCAGCATATTCATGCCGCCGCGAACGGCGCACTGAACATACTTCTCCACAATGCGCCAATGCTCCTCGCTGAACACCTCCACCTTATACTGTGTGGCAAGACAATCGGTATGAAACCACTCCGTATGAATCAGTTTTTGTTCAGGCAGTGCAGCAGCTATAATTTCCAGTTCGAAGGTTTCTTCAGCCAGCACGCTGCCGTTTTCATGAATAAACTGAATTTGGATCGGATAAAGCCCGGGAGCTGCGTCCGCCCCGCTGAGATCAGCCGTTATCCACAGAGCTCGCCATTGACGCGGCGGAATGAGCAAACCATTCTCTGAAATCGGATGAAGCGGATCCGGGTATAGGCCTACAGAGGTACGGAGGATATGTTCATCATGATCGGGATAACATGGGAACTCGGATGGAACAAGTCCAACGTTACGGACGGATACCCGGTCCAATAAGCCCGATGAAAGGCGAATCTGAATATTTCGCAGGGTATGGCCGAATGAACTCCGGTAAGCAGTTTGCCAAGAAAACCATTCATTTCCAAGTGCGGTGGCGCGGCGGTAAGCAGTCTCCGTCAATGGTTCATCCGGAAAGACCTTCACCAATGAATGCAGGCTTCTAGTTTCAAGCATAGCTTAGGGCTCAGCTCCTCTACTCGTTAAATTGTTCCAGCATGGATAGCGTTATCATAGCTTGAAAGACTGAGCCCGTCCAGATAAGAAATTTTCATCAAACAATCCACTTTATTTTACATAATTTGTAATACAAGTGTGTTATCATTTGGTGGAGATGTCTATTCAAGATAAGAAAGCATACCCTAGGAGGTTATTAGCAATGGCGCATCCTGCAATTGAAATGTACAACTATCACGTTTGGGCAAACAGAACCATGCTGGACCGGCTAAAAGAACTGCCGCGTGACATCTACGAAAAGGAGATTCCAAGTGTTTTTCCATCCATCTCCAAGGTCATGCCGCACATCTACATTACCGATTGCTGCTGGTTCGATATTCTTTCCGGCAAAAGCATGAACGAGGCCATGGCAGCTTCCCGTCAGCTTCAAGAGCTTGCAGAGACGAGCAGTATTGAAGAATTGCAAAGCCTGTTTCACGAATCATCCGAGAAGTATCAAGCATTCTTCAGCCGGCAGGAAAGCATGGACAAGACGATCGTGCTGGATAATCCCTATGCCGGAATCCGGGATACCAGTTACTCCGAAATCGTCCTGCAGGTAGTCAATCATGGGACTTATCACCGCGGCAATATTACAGCAATGATCCGCCAGCAGGGCCTCGCCTCTACCATGACGGAGTATGGACTATATTGGTATTCGAAGTAGTTCTTCATAATCGAGCAGCTTCGTTCAATATAAACGAATGCAGACTGTATCCCGAGGTGGTTTATATTGAATAACGTATTGAAAGAAACCGATCACGAGCTTATGATGGACTACTCTTCTTTTCCAAGCTTACTGCAGGAAACCCTGGCGGGCTTAACGGATAGCGAATTAGATTTGTGCCGGGCTCCGGGGAAATGGTCGATCAGACAAATTATTCATCACATCGTCGACTGCGAAATGAACTACTTTCAGTACGATCGGTATGCACTTTCAAATACGGATAGCAATTTTCCTTTTCCAGCTTTCAATGCGGATACTTGGGCAGAAAACATGGCATACGGGAGCAGACCCATTGAACTTGAGCTGCGGTTCTTTTCGTTGATCAGAGAATATATCACGCATCTATGTCATTCTTTACCCGATGCTTTAGACCGCACATTGAAACATGAAGACGGAGAGTTTACAGTAAGGCAGGCACTTGAGCATGACATCGCACATGCCCGGCATCATAGAAATCAAATTATAGAAACAAGAATAATAAACGGAGTATAAGCACCCGTTCCTGGTTCATAGGATGACCCTATATCAGGAAAAGCCCGCAGGAGGTAACCACCCGGCTTCTCCGTTTTCAGCCATTTTGGTACAACTTGGCATTTCATGCTATATTGAATGCAGTGAATAGAAACCAAAAGGAGAGCTGAAATGTCGACTGGTAATGGAACTGGAACCAAAGAAAATCCATGGAAATTAAAAACGCCTCCGCAATCCTCGGAATATGAATTATACAAGGACGAGAAGGACGGGCGGGCCATCCTGGTTTGTACTGTAGGCAAAACCATTTTGCATTATGATTACCGCTGTGTGGATGACTTGTATGCGATGCTTAAGCAGCATGGGGACTGGATGGAGCTTGGGAGCGCGGATGAGCAGAAGCCTGCCAAGGAAGGTACCGTTGAAGCTTGGGGACGCTCGGCAGACAATCCGGTTGGCGGCTGGTATGGACTCAAGAAAGGATTCCGCGGCAGATTCGGTATGTATATCCCGCCGCTTCTGGAGGAATTAGGACTTGCTGAAGTCGAGCATAATCCGAGGAATAACCGGATGCGGGCCATCTAATAATCGCATTGTTGTTCCCATTTGTTCCCTAATAGGACAACCATCTGCTCTCCCCTTCCATCTGGCAGAGTCTTAAGATTTGTAATGCAGCATCATCTTGGCCACATGCCTCTCTAGCTCTGCGATTAATTCAGGAGTATCGATTATTGTAACGCTGCTGCTGTAGCTAAGTATGTTCTGAATGGCTTTCTCCAGCGAATTGAATTAAAAGAGGATTGGACTGCTTTTTTACTGTACGCAAGGAGCGGCATGTATGCTCGGGGTCTGGAAAATCCTGTTGGTTAAGTATAGGAGGGCAGCGTTATGCAATCGCATGCAAATCAAAAAACTGTATCTATCTGGGTCCGAATCCTGTCCTTCTTATGGGATTATATTCTTATTGCGGGTTACATCATTCTGCTGGTCGGAGTCTTTTATCTTGCACGGCCGATACTGGTACCGCTGTTCACTGCCGGCCCTTTGCCTTCGGAGATCACCGGGTTTCTGTTCATTACGCTCCCTGTATATCTATATTTCGCCGTATGTGAGGGGTCTAAGATGCACGCGACATGGGGAAAACAAAAGATGGGGATTATAGTGGCCGGCGTGAACGGCCGGCCATTCGGGCTTGGATCCTCTCTTCTCCGGTCTGCTCTTAAATTCCTCCCATGGGAGCTTGCCCATTTCACCATATGGCACATGGTCACTCCTACCGGGTACGCCGATTCTATCATTTACGCCTTGTTAGCGGCGGTCTACGGACTGGTGATTATATATTTGTTAAGCCCCTTAATGAGCAAAAGAAATCAAACGGTTTATGACTTCATTGCGGGGTCCGTTGTACGGTACAAGGATTAAATCTTATGAACCCTTCGCCAAACGGAGCAGACTCCCATCCTGTGCGCATACATACAGCTCGCCCGCCGAATCGACGCCAAACGAGGTGATTTGTTTGCCTGACTCCAGCAGCGTCCTATTCTGAATCGTTCCGTCTTCTTGCTGCCGAAGCGCCCAGATCGTGCCTTTCGCGTAATCCGCGTAGATGTACCAGCCTGCCAGCTCAGGCAGTTCCTCGCCTCGATAGACGAATCCTCCGGTCACCGACACACCCAGATCCCGGCCATAGGTATAGATCGGCAGCACCGTATCGGATTGATCGCAGCCCTCCATCGGATTGAAGCATAAATTGCCTTCGACCTTGTTCCATCCGTAATTGCCGCACTTCTCAATGAGATCGATTTCCTCGAGCCGGTCCTGGCCGACATCTGCCGCCCACAGCTTACCCGTTACCGGGTCGAAGCTGAATCGCCATGGATTACGCAGCCCGTAGGCATAAACCTCAGGGGCCCCTCCGCCTGCCGCGAAAGGATTATCCTTCGGGATGCTGTAAGATTTGCCGTCTTCTCCGCTGTCTACGTTAATCCGCAGAATTTTGCCCAGCAGGCTGTCTTTATTTTGACCGTTGCCTTGCGGGTCGCCGCCGCTGCCGCCATCCCCCGTTGCAATATACAGATTACCATCCGGGCCAAAGGCCAGCTGACCGCCGTTGTGATTCGGATATGGCTGCTCGAAAGTAAGCAGGATAACCTCGCTTGCCGGGTCAAGCAGCTCAGGATGCTCCGGATCCTTCATCACAAACCTCGAAATGACCGTGGATGTCTCCGTTGTATAATTAACGTAAGCGATACCCGGCTTCTTGGGGTGAAAAGCAAGACCGAGCAGTCCCTGCTCACTGCCTTCGGAATAAACACGGTCTGTAATGTCGAGCGCAAGCTCCGGCGGCCCGGCCGCATTCAAATCCAGCATTTGAATGCGGCCTGGCTGCTCCACAATGAATACCTTGCTCCTCAGCGCAGCAGTCACCCCATGCTCGCTTACCATCCCGACCGGATTATCGAAGGTACCCTCCGGGGCAATGGTCTTCAGGATGATTTCACCAGAAACCGATCCCTGATCCGGCTCCTTCTCTCCCCGGCAGCCGGTCAGCAATGTGATCATGATTAGGATCAAACCGCTTAATAACCCTCGCTTCATTAGCTATCAACCCCCTAATATTTACATAATCTCACAATGAGGAGGGCTCATACAAGTCCGCCGGGCCTTGTAATTTCATACGGGCATTATCCCTGCTCCCTATAGCCTCCAGGCGTTACACCGCTTGCTCTCATGAACGCATGATAAAACGAAGGCTCGCTCTGATAACCGACAAGCTCCGCAATCTGCTTCACCTGCAGGGTCGTCGTCTTCAAATACCGCTTAGCCGCTTCTATTCGGCAGTAAATGAGAAACTGAATGGGACTTATGCCTACGATATCCTTAAACAAATGCGCAAGATGGTATTTATTGAGAAAGGTCTCCTCTGCCAGCATCTCAAGCGTAATCGGGGCGCTGTAGTTCTCCTCCATCATTCGTTTAGCCTTCCATACGGCCTCCTGTGCAGAGGCGTTCATCTTATCCCGGGTCTCCCCATAGTGGACAAGGCGGGCCAGCTTGGCAAACAGAATACCCAGATAGTGGTTGGCAATCATCGTCGACTCCGGCTCCCCCCGGTAATATTCCGCAATACATTCCCGCATCAGCTTACGGATGGCTGGAAGCTGATCATGCAGGTGAACTACCGGGGGCAGCCTGGGATCTATGAAGAAATCCGGTGGCAGCTCCCGCAGCTGAATGCCCGTGAAACCAATATACGTAGCGCGAAAAGGATGCTTCGTCGACAGCTCCTTATGCCAGATCCCCCGGTGATACAAGAGCAGCGTCCCCGCCTCCGCCGTATAGCGGACACCGTCAATCTCAAACTCTCCTTCTCCCTCCTCTATCAGCAGAATTTCGCTGTTCGCATCATGCTTATGCAGCTCCAGCATGAACCGGTTGTCCTCTTCCAGATCAAAGGAAGTCCCCGACAGGAAAACAGGCTGGCTGCTGAATAAGGAAGTTTCATTCATGATCATCGCCCCTCCTATCGCAAGAATGAATAGTTAATCCCACAAGCTCTCGCATTGTATCGTCCGCTCTCATCGCCTAATCTTATAATAGAAAGCGCAATCACTCATTACTCACAGAATAGAACACAAATTCAGCAGCTGCAATAACTAATAGTTTGATAAGGAGCGTGACTGCTTTGCTTATATTCAAGAAGAGGCAGATTTCGGATGAGAAGTACGAGGCATGTGCCGTATTCGACGTCAATGGCGACGGCATTCCAGATATCGTCAGCGGTGCCTACTGGTATGAAGGACCCGACTATTCGAAGAAACATTTTATATGCGATATCTTGGCGATCCATGAATACCATGACGATTTCTCCGACTATCCGCTTGACGTTGACGGCGATGGACGGCTGGATATTATTACTGGCGGCTGGTGGGGCGAGACCTTGCGGTGGCGCCGAAATCCGGGTGCAGCAAACACGGCGTGGGAAACCTTCGATATTGATAAATGCGGCAGCATCGAGACCATCCGATTCTTTGATATCGACAATTGCGGAGTACCGGAAATTTTTCCGAATACGCCAGGCGCACCGCAGGCTTTCTATAAGCTCATTCGCGATGCAGACGGCAAAGGAACCGGCGAGTTCCTGAAGGTTGTGATCGGCGATGAAGCCAGCGGTCATGGCATGGGTTTCGTGGATATGACCGGCAATGGGCGTACGGATGTCGTATTGTGCAGCGGCTGGCTGGAGCAGCCCGAAGATCCTTTTCAAGGTCCATGGACATTCCATCCGGAGTTTCAGCTTGGATCCGCCAGTGTTCCGATTCTCGGACATGACGTGAACGGGGACGGCTTAATGGATCTTATCGTCGGCCAGGCGCATGATTACGGTCTTCATTGGCTGGAGCAGGGCTGGGCTGCAGATGGCTCCCGGACATGGACGAAACATGATATCGATCTGAGCGGCTCACAATTTCATGATCTATGGCTTGTCGATCTGGATGGAGACGGTGAACTGGAGCTTATTACCGGCAAAAGGTACCGTGCCCACAACGACGGCGATCCCGGAGCTCATGATCCAATCGGCATCTACTATTACAAGATTGACGGCGGCCGGTTTGAAAAGCATGTCATCGACTACGGAGCAGCGGGTGAAGCATCGGGAGCCGGCATCTATTTTTGGGTGCAGGACTTGACCGGCAACGGCTATCCGGACATCGTTGCTCCCGGCAAAGACGGGCTTTATTTATTTGAAAATCTAGGGTATGGAGTGGAGTGATACGATGAGTAAATTACGGATCGGCTTTGTAGGCGGCGGCGGTATGGGCCAGATGGCGCATCTGAGCAATTATGCGGTTTTGCAGGATCTATGCGAGGTTGTCGCGCTTGCTGAGGCACGCCCGCAATCGGCGAAGCTGGTTGCACAGAGGTACGGAGTCCCCGAGGTTTATGGGAGTCATCTTGAACTGCTGACGCATGCGAAGGTGGATGCGATCGTCGCTCCCCAGCAATACCGCAATCATCCCGCGATTATTCCTGACATTCTTCGCGCAGGCATTCCGGTCTTCACCGAGAAACCGCTCTGTCTTACGGCAGAAGCCGGACGGGAGCTTGTGCGAATAGGTGAGGAGACCGGTACGCTCCATATGATCGGTTATCACAAACGCTCCGATCCTGCGATGGAGAGTGCCAAATCCGTTGTCGACGAGTGGAAGTCAAGCGGTCAATACGGCAGGCTGCGCAGCATTCGCGTCTCGATGCCGCCGGGAGATTGGGTCGCCGGTGCCGATGCACCGCTTGGCGTCAATGAACCTTACCCCGTTATCACGCCAGAGCCGGGCCCATCCGATTACACCGATGAGCAGACTCGCGCACTGGATACTTTCGTCAATTACTATATTCACCAGGTCAATGCGATCCGTTTCTTTCTCGGTGAGAACTATAAGCTGACTTTCGGCGATCGTGCAGGGCTGCTGTTAGTCGGCGAAAGCGAAAGCGGTGTTACCGTCAGCCTTGAGATGGCCTCCTATCATACCTCAAGAGAATGGCATGAGCAGGTGCTTGTCTCCTTCGAGAAAGGTTATGTTAACGTTGATCTGCCGGCACCGCTCGTTCGGCAGCAGGCGGGTAAACTGACGATTTATAAGGATAATCCAGACCTTGCGCCTCCTGAGCTTATTCAGCCGATCATGCCTAATGTCTCTGCGATGCGTAATCAAGCGAGAAACTTTATCGCAGCCGTTAAGGGCGAACGTCCTGCTCCCTGCACCTCCAAGGAGGCGCTCGAGGATCTCATCCTCGCTCGGTCCTATATTGACTTTATGTCCCGCACTTATGGCGGTTAACCGCAAAAACCTAGCTTATGCTTCCAGTGCGAGTTTTTGCTAGGACGTTCGATAGTCTCGATGTCTAGGCAGAGCCCGCAAAAACCTAGCTTATGCTTCCGATGCGAGTTTTGTTGCGATGTATGGTCGAAGAAGTATGCCTTCACAAAACTTAGCTTATGCTTCCGGTGCGAGTTTTTGCTAGGACGTTCGATAGTCTCGAACGTCTAGGCGAAGCCCGCAAAAACTTAGCTTATGCTTCCGATGCGAGTTTTGTTGCGATGTATGGTCGAAGAAGTATGCCTTCACAAAACTTTTAGGAGGGTAATCCATGAGAAGAATTGCTATTATTGGGGCGGGCAGCATTGTGTTCTGCAAGACGCTGATCCTGGACATCATGGCTACGAAGGATTTGGAAGAAACCGAGTTTGTGCTGATGGCTCCTTCCACAAGCAAAACCTCGCAGGTTCAAGCTTTTGCCGAGAAGGTCATTGCCCATAACGGACTTAAGTCGAAGGTCACGGTTACGACGGATCGCCGGGAAGCGTTGAAAGGCGCAAGCTATGTCATTACTTCTTTTCAAGTCGGGGGCGTCTCCGCGTTCGAAATCGATTACAAAATCCCGCTCCAATACGGGGTCGACCAGTGTATCGGTGATACACTTGGGCCGGGCGGTGTATTCCGCGCTCTTCGCAGCATTCCGGTCATCCTGGATGTTGCGCGGGATATGGAAGAGTTATGTCCGACAGCCACACTGCTCAATTATGTGAATCCGATGGCCATGATCTGTTGGGCGCTCGGTGAGACCAAGATCAACTACGTCGGTCTCTGCCACGGGGTTCAAACGACGCTGGATCTCATTTCCGGCTATGTGGGTATTCCTAAGCAAGAGATTGATTACGTTTCCGCAGGCATTAATCATATGGGCTGGTTCACCAAGCTCTCTCACAAAGGACAGGATCTGTACCCGCTGCTGCGTGAGAAGTTCGAACAGCCGGAGTTCTATGTTAACGAAAAAGTACGCGGCGAGGTATTCCGTCACTTCGGATATTTCATGACGGAATCGACCGGACATTTATCCGAATATGTGCCTTGGTTTCGAAAAAACCAGCAAGCACTGGACCTTTATTGCGATGAGCCGTCTTTTGGCGGCGAGACAGGCGCCTACTATACTTGGTGTAATTATGTCGCAGACAAATATAGGGAGCGCGATATTTTGGCGGATGAATCCGCTGATTTGCCACCCCGGAGCGTCGAATACTGCGCCTATATTATCGAGGCGCTGGAAACTGGCCGGACATTCAAATTCAGCGGCAATCTCCGCAATAACGGCATGATCGCTAACCTGCCTGCCGAATGCTGCGCCGAAGGACCGGTCTTTGCAGACCGAAACGGCCTGCATCGGACGATCGTCGGCGAGATCCCGCCGCAGTGCGCTGCTCTCAATCTTACCAACATCAACGTACAGCGTCTGGCTGTGCTGGCTGCGAAGAGCGGAGACCCCGAGACCGTCGTTCAAGCGATCGCACTCGATCCTCTGACCTCTTCCGTTCTGACTTTGAAGCAGATTCGGGATATGGTTACGGAAATGCTGGCAGCTCAGCAGCAGTGGCTGCCCCAGTTCGAGGGCAGACTTCCAAGACCAACGCCGACCGTTCCTATTCCAGCGAATATCAAGCGCGCGGAGGTGCCGATTGATCCGGCCCTTGCCGTATTCTCTCGTTTTGGCGAACTAGCTACGTAGCATCTCTCATGGACAAATATCGCTTAATACCTCCCGAATATAGATTCTGGTATAATGTGTACTAATCAGATTCTAATCGAGGGATGCCCATGTCGAGCGAACAATCATATACAACCGAAGAAATTGCCAAGCTGCTGAAAATATCCAAGCTCACCGTATACGATCTAATTAAGAAAGGCGAGCTGCCCTCCTACCGGGTGGGCAAACAGATGCGCGTCGATGCCTCTGATCTGGAGAACTACAAGCTCCGCTCCAAAGGGATCACAGCCAGTGCGGCGGAGAAGCCCGTTTCTCCTTCCCTGCAATCTCACGAACCGTTCAAACAGCTCGATCCCGCTCATACACAAGAAAGACAAATTGTCATTACCGGGCAGGACATTAGTCTGGATATTCTAGCCAAGCATATCGAGAAGCAGCTGCCCGGCATACGTCCGCTGCGTTCCTATGTAGGCAGTATGGACAGTCTCATCTCGATGTACAGAGGCGAGTCGGACCTTGTCAGCACGCATCTGCTCGATGGCGACACCGGAGATTATAACGTTCCCTATATACGCAAGCTTTTTATCAGCCAATCCGTTATTGTCGTTCGCCTGCTCTCCCGTTCGGCCGGACTCTATACTGCGAAGGGAAATCCGCTCAAGCTCGGGGAATGGGCGGATCTCACGAAGCCTAATCTGCGGATCATCAACCGCGAGAAGGGATCAGGCGCACGCGTTCTGCTGGATGAGCAGCTGAGGCTGAACCGGATAAAACCCTCCTCTCTGACCGGCTATGCCGATGAACAAAATAGTCACCTTGCTGTTGCAGCAAAAGTTGCGAATGGAGAGGCCGATGTTGGGGTTGGCATTGAAAATGCAGCCCGTTTCGTTGACAGCATCGACTATATACCACTCATTCAAGAGCAATATGATCTCGTTATGCTCAAGCGGCCAGACAATCTCCCATGGATCCACGGGGTCATTTCAATTCTGCAATCGAAAGCCTTTCAGCAAGAGCTTGAAAGTCTTCACGGCTACGATTTGAAGCAAACCGGTCAAATTCTCTATGAAACGTAACGTATGAGGGTGTCCAAGGAAATTTGACATGCCAATGCGATGCATGATTTGCATCTCACATGTTTTATTGAAATGGATGGCTTCACGAAAAAATGGCTGCACAGGATGTAAATCCTGCGCAGCCATTTTCAATTGTTTCTCCCTAACCACGATTAAGCTCCTCTATCCTTTTGAAACAGGAGCTATACTGGATTTCATGCAGTATAGAGAGCCATATTTGATCCGGACTCACGCTATACTGCATTCCATACAGTTAAATCGCCTCAGAAAAGAGCTTTTCGAGCAATATGTGCCATTTTAACTGTAAATATCCAGTATAGCGACAATTTCGGTCAAAAAAGCCGTAAATAGCTGCATATATCCAGTTTAGAGGGCAATAGTGGTGTTGGTAAGGCTGTTCGCTAAGCCTTTTAGAGGCCAATAGTGGGTTTGGTGAGGCTGTTCGCTAAGCCTTCGAAAACCGGTTCGCCAGCAGCAGCATAAGGAAGGAGAAAACAACCATTGTACCCGATAACGCCCATGCGAGCTGCATGCTGCCTCCGTCTATCGCCACATAGATTGCAGTGGGAATGGTTTGCGTCTTGCCGGGTATATTGCCTGCGATCATTAAGGTAGCCCCGAATTCCCCAAGCCCGCGGGCAAAGCCCAGAATATAGCCGGCCGTTAATGAGCGAACCGACAGCGGGATGGAAATATGACGGAACACCTGCCACTCCGATGCCCCCATCGCTCTGGCCGAATCCTCCAGCTCACGCTCAACGCCTTCGAAGCCGGCTCTCATCGCTCGATAAGCGAGAGGGAAAGCAACGACTATTGCCGCAATAACTGCAGCCTCCCAGGTGAAAACAATCTGCCCTCCGAATACCCACTCGTACAGCCTGCCAATCCAGCTCCGCCGCCCCAGCGTAACGAGAAGAAGAAACCCGATCACCGTTGGCGGCAGCACGAGGGGCAGCAGGAGCACCGTATCCACGAGACTTTTGCCTATGAATCTGGCATGAGCCATTCGCCAGGCGAAGAACACCGATAGAATCATCATGATGATACTGGCTATAATCGATATTTGAATCGACAGCGTAATCGGTGCCCAAAAATCTTTCCAGTCCATACCTCATACCTCTCACTTCTATAACCTATACCGCTCTAATTAAGCTGGCAGCTTAAATCCATATTTTACAAAGACGGCTGCAGCCGCTTTGGATTGCAAGTACGTATAGAAAGCTTTTGCTTCCTTCTCATGCTCGGTTTCCTTGACTATGCCTACGGGATATACGATTGGCTTATGAACCCCGGGAATGATTTTGATCGCGACCTTGGCTTTCTTCGAGGTCATCGCGTCTGTGCGGTACACGAAACCGGCATCTACATTGCCTGTTTCCACATAAGTTAGAACCTGTCTGACATCCTTGGCAAAAACCAATTTATTCTGAAGCGTATCCCAGACTTTGCGTGTCGTTAGCGTTTCCTTCGCATATTGTCCGGCCGGCACGGATTCCGGCTGTCCGACCGCAATCTTCTTGATCGTATTAGCGGTTAATTCCTTTACGGTTGTAAAGGTCTTCGTCGAATGGGAAGGCACGATCAAGACAAGCTCATTGCCGAGCAGCGTCGTGCTTTGAGCGATCAGCTTCTGACTGACTAACGCGTCCATCTGCTTCATCCCCGCAGAGAAGAACAGATCAGCCGGAGCGCCCTGCTCAATCTGCTTCTGCAGCGTGCCTGATGATCCCAGGTTAAAAGTCAGATCGATATCCGGATGCTGTTTCTCATAGGACTTCTCGATCTCTTCCAAGCTGTCCTTAAGACTTGCAGCTGCAGATACCAGCAGCGTAGTTTTGCTCTTCGCAGCCACTGCCGGCTGCATCGGCGCAGCAAGAAGAAGTAAAGCGGTGCTTGCGGTTAGAATCGTAAACAATGATTTCTTTAACATCCTAAAACTCCTCCACCCTATAGTTCAAGCTTATGATCATCATAGTAGCATAAGTGTTCAAAAAATAGAATGCATTGATTATATTTAGCAATATTTAAAACTATTTAGACATAACTAGATCCGCAGCAACCTGCAAAAAAGAGCCCCCTCAACCAGCTTCTGCTTGCGGGCAGCTCTTCCTTGATCTTCAACATTCATCAATCTAATCTATTTCTTGACCGATTTAATCTTTAATCGCATGAAATATATCCTGGATGTAATCCCATGTCCGCTCTACCGAGGCGATCCGGAAATGCTCCTCAGGCGTGTGGAAGTTGAACATATCCGGGCCGTAGGAGACTACATCAAGGTAAGGCATTTTCTCAACTAAAATACCGCATTCAAGACCTGCATGAACCGCCTTGATCTCCATCTCTTTCCCATACTTGCGCTGATAAACCCCTGCAAAGATATCTCTGAGCTTCGACTCCGGCCGATACGGCCAGCCCGGAAAATAATGATCCGCGCGGAAGCCGCAGCCAAGCGCCTCAGCCAAAGCCTCCATCTCATACAGCGCAAGGTCAAGCTGTGAACGCATGGAGCTCCTCACCAGACTTTCAAGCACAACCTCGGATGCCGTCGTCTTCACGCTTCCGACATTGGAAGAGCTTCGCACGAGATTGCCGATCGACTTATTCATACTGAACACGCCGTTTGGTACGAGCAGCAGAGATGTGATCACTTTATTCTGCGAATCGGCCGAGAAGCGCTTCCCCGAAAGCGGCTCGACTGATTCTCCATAAGCCATCAGTTCAATTGTAATATGGGGATCGACTGCCTCGAACTCATCTTGCACAATCCCGTTCCACGCGGCAATTCGTTCGGAGGCAGAACCCTCGTCCTTCAAATAAATGACGGCTTCCGCTTCCCTCGGAATCGCATTAACCTTAATGCCGCCGCTTAACCGGGCAAGCTCAAACTCCACCTTGTTCCGGCGCAGATCGTCCAGTACCCGGCCCAGCAGCTTATTCGCATTGCCCCGCTGCTGAATGATATCCTCGCCGGAATGTCCTCCTGCAAGCCCTTTTACCGACAGGGTATACGGATTGCCGCCTTGCGACAGTTCCTCCCACTCAATCGGAATCGTATGCAGCACCGATATGCCGCCGGCACTGCTGACGAATAACGTTCCTTCCGTATCCGAATCCAGGTTGATCATCATGCGGCCCTGCAGATTCGTCACATCGATGTTCATCGCTCCGGCCATACTCGTCTCTTCCTGCGTAGTAAGCAGAATTTCGAGCGCCGGATGCTTCAATTCCTTGGCGTCGATCAACGACATAGCAAAAGCGACGGCCATGCCATTATCCGCCCCGAGCGTCGTATCCTCGGCATAGATCATTTCGCCCACAATCTTGAGCTTGATGGGATCCTTGGTGAAGTCATGCTCAGTCGATTTATTTTTCTCGCAAACCATATCCAGATGCCCTTGAAAAATAACCGTCGGCGCATGCTCATACCCCTTTGACGCCGGTTTCTTCACGATAACGTTCCACCATTCATCCTGCAGCGCAGTGCAGCCCCGCTCCTCTGCAAACCTCACGATGAAATCGCTGATGGCTTTCTCATTCCCTGACTCTCTCGGTATGGCGGATAGCGGATAGTTCTTCGAAGAAACGGATGACCTTGCTGTCCCCGGTATATACACGGCTTGATTCCTGCTTCAAATGGCTGCCCCCTAAACATTGATTATTATGTAATAAGCCAATACCGACACCTACACCGGCCAGCGTCATAGGTCTTAACCGGCTCTAGTCCAGATTATTAAGAATATTATCCTCCAATACCGCGCTCTTATCGCCATACTTCATTACAATATGGCACTCGCCCCAATTGCATAAAGAATCTAATATTGATTTTAAACTCCATCCATATGGACTGAGCTCATATTCAACCTTGGGCGGAACCTGGTTATAGCTGATCCGATTCACGATGCCGTCCTGCTCTAATTCTCTAAGCTGCTGCGTTAACATTTTTTGCGTAATTCCGGGCATGATACGTTTTAGGTCGCTTGTGCGCTTCTTCCCATGCGTAAGATGGCAAAGAATCACACATTTCCACTTTCCGCCGATGACCTCCAAAGTCGCTTCCACAGATATGTTGTATTTCTTCTTGAGCACCCTTTATCCTCCTAGTTATGCATGATAACTTTTTAGTAACTATAGTACTTATAAGTACGTACTACCCATGTTTATTTTAACACCCTATAATAACATTTACCGGCCGGTGAATACTATACTGTTACTATAGGAGTGTACCCAAATGATCATCGATAAAAAGCGAAGTACCTTGGCGCTCCTTGCTTTAGCCATCAGCGCCTTTGCCATTGGAACGACCGAGTTCATCAGTGTTGGCCTGCTTCCGCTCATCGCTGAAGACTTACACATATCTGTCACGACAGCGGGCTTGACCGTTAGTTTATACGCGCTCGGCGTCATGCTGGGCGCTCCAATCCTGACTTCACTGACAGCGAAAGTATCGCGTAAAACCTTGCTGTTCTGGATCATGATTGTCTTTATTGCCGGTAACAGCCTCGCTGCCGCCGCCCATGGAATTGCTCTTCTGCTCGCAGCACGCGTATTCTCCGCCTTCGCTCATGGGGTATTTATGTCCATCGGCTCGACCATCGCGGCCGATCTCGTCGCTGAGGACCGCCGGGCCAGTGCAATCTCGATTATGTTCTCCGGGCTGACGGTAGCTACCGTTACCGGTGTGCCGATCGGCACATTAATCGGACAGCAGCTGGGCTGGCGGGCCGCTTTTATCGCCATTGTCATTATTGGGATAATCGCATTGATAGCAAATATGATTCTCGTGCCGGCCGGTCTCCGCAAAGGGGCGAAAACATCAATTCGCGACCAGGTCAAGCTCGTTACGAACGGACGGTTACTACTGGCCTTTTCCATTACGGCTTTAGGATATGGCGGCACGTTCGTCGTCTTCACCTACTTGGCCCCTTTGCTTCACGATATAACCGGATTTAAAGAAAAGACGGTTGCCGCGATTCTCGTACTGTATGGGGTTGCGATTGCGATTGGCAATGTCATCGGAGGGAAAGCAGCCAACCGTAAGCCGCTGAATGCCTTGTTCTATATGTTTGCCCTGCAGGCCATCGTGCTGTTTGTGCTGCTGTTCACCGTTCCCTACGCGGCTGCCGGCTTGGTAACCATATTCTTCATGGGCCTGCTGGCTTTCATGAATGTTCCAGGATTACAGGTGTATGTCGTCGTACTCGCTAAACGTTTTGTGCCGGGTGCAGTCGATGTCGCCTCTGCGCTTAATATCGCTGCCTTTAATGCGGGGATTGCGATCGGTGCTTACCTTGGCGGTGTCGTTACGGATACGATCGGCCTCAAACATACGACATGGGTCGGCGCGGTTATGGTTCTGGGGGCTGTCCTCCTGACCGGCCTCAGCCGGGCTTTGGAACGAAAAGATGAAGCATCCCATAAAGAAGCTCCGGGCTTCTGCTTGAAGCGGTTATCCGGCGTTTAAATACATGAAGGACGAAACATTATCATTTGGAGGGTATTTGGAAAATGACAACTAATCTGCAAGCTGCAACAACATTAAACAATGGTGTTCGTATGCCCTGGTTCGGACTGGGTGTGTTTAAAGTAGAGGAAGGCGCCGAGCTGGTAGAAGCCGTCAAATCCGCAATCAGGCATGGGTACCGAAGCATTGATACTGCAGCCATCTATCAGAATGAAACCGGCGTTGGGCAGGGAATTCGCGAAGCCCTGGCAGAAACAGGACTCTCCAGGGAAGAGCTCTTCGTCACTTCGAAAGTTTGGAATGCAGACCTTGGCTATGAATCCACATTGGCTGCTTATGAAGCGAGCCTTGCGAAGCTCGGGTTGGATTACCTGGATCTCTATCTCATCCATTGGCCTGTGAAAGGCAAATATAAAGAGGCTTGGCGAGCGCTCGAGACGCTGTATAAAGAGGGCCGCGTAAAGGCAATCGGCGTGAGTAACTTCCAAGTCCATCACCTCGAAGACCTGAAGAAGGACGCTGAGATTACGCCAACCGTAAACCAAGTGGAATTCCATCCGCTCCTCAGCCAGCAGGAATTGCGACGCTACTGCCAGGAACAAGGAATTCAGCTGGAAGCTTGGTCTCCGCTCATGCAGGGTCAGCTGCTGGACAACCCGGTGCTGCAGGAAATCGCCGCCCATCATGGCAAATCAACAGCCCAAGTCATCCTTCGCTGGGATCTGCAGCACGGGGTAGTCACGATTCCGAAGTCTACGAAAGAGCACCGCATTATCGAAAATGCCGCGCTGTATGATTTTGAGCTGACTCCCGATGAAGTGGCCCGGATTGATGCTTTGAACAAGGATCAACGGGTGGGCCCGGATCCGGATAACTTTGATTTCTGATCGCAAACGCTCGCGAGGCACCGCTCCTTCCCTTTAGGAAGATGCGGTGCCTCTTTGCTGTTATTCCTCCGATTCGTTCCCATGCAGATTGTCTTCCTCATTATCACGAATCGTTTTTTGCAGCACCAGACAAGCTTCGATAAGAAATGCGCCTCCGATGGCGTAATAGCCTTTTACATAGAAGGGCTCCTGCAGCGTGTATAGACCGATGTATTCTGCCAAGACGGCAAGCAGAAAGCCGCCCCATGCCATGAACGTAAACGCAGCTGTATTCCTGCTTCTGTAGCCTGGATTCTGATCCTTCAAAAATTTATCTTCATCGTTATCTCTGGCCACCTTCTGAAGAAGGAAGGACGTAATAATCAGCAATACCCCGGTTACGGCATAGTACCCTTGGACAGACAGCGGCTGCTTCAGATAATAGATGCCAATGAATTCAAATCCGCTTGCCAGAATGAACGCCGACCATGCCATGAACGTATAGGTTGGCGTGTTGCGCCGACGGTAGAAATTGACCATTTTCCGATTCTGCCCAGCTTCCATTAGTAAAGCCCTCCCGTATAACCTGCCGGTTATTTGATATGACTTCATTCTATAATGTTCCATGAATTTGAGTAGTACCATCTATTTCTAGTACCAGGTCCTATACATAAGGGGACAGAGTCAGAAAGCCGGCTATCGCTGCCATACAATTCTAAAAAGCTCAGCCCCAAATGGATCGGGAGCTGAGCTCGAATATACGCATATAGCGGATCAATACCATAAGAAATACATAATCAAACTGATTGCAGCTCCGAATAAACAGCCTACAAAAACTTCAATCGGCCGATGACCCAGCAGTTCCTTTAATGCCTTCCGGTCAACGCCTGTTCCATGGGCTTTTCCTTTATCATGAAATAAATAATGAAATTCCTCGGTTAGCCGGTTAATAATAACCGCCTGTTCGCCTGCCTGCCTCCTTATGCCGCAAGCATCGAACATGACAATAGCCGCAAAGACAACGGAGATGGCAAAATAAGCTGAGGCGACGCCCTGCTCGATTCCGATTGCAGCTGCAAGCGATGCGACCGCGGCCGAATGGGAACTCGGCATCCCACCCGTGCTGAAAGCAAGCCCCCATGCCCATTTTCGGGCAGCGATATAATGCAGGGGCACCTTAACTAGTTGGGCCAGCAAAATAGACGCAAATGCCGCCACGAGCGGAAAATTAGTTAGTATCGCCATTGCAGATCCCCCTTTTCGCCTCATTCCATGGACATTCGATTAAGCAAATGATGGATAATATTCGATCAGCTTCGTATTAAACGTTATCCATTTATCGGTTCCGATCCGCAGCCACTTACCGCTCTTCTCATAGGCGGGGAATCTCTGCCTTGGCCTAATAATGGTCACTATATCCGCTTTGCTGTCCGGTGCACACCGAACGTTAAGCGTCCCGGTTAATACTTTGATGTAACCGATAACGTTAGCTGCCGAAGCAGGCGCTGTTTCATTGCTGTCCGGTGACTTCAGCTCCTCATTCTGAGAGCCTGGATGAAGAAAGTCAAGACTTCGATAAGAGGAAGGAAGGAATAGAACTGCGATGATCAGCGCTGCCATCAATAGGCATGCGATCGTATAGCTGCGATAGGAAGTCGTGTCGATACGGACAGGCTCCGGTATGATCGGAATATAATTCATGATCTCGGATGTCTGCGGCACTTGGCCATTCAGCCGGTGAGGAAGCTCCGTCCTTACAGCGCCTGCAGCCGCAGCGCTCAGCTGTTTCTCCGTCTCTTGGAAAGCATGAATGATTTCTCCAAACGACAGCCTTTCTGTAAAATCCAGCATGACAATGAACTGAGCGGCCATTCTCCCATATAAATAATCTTCTCCTGTGTCATGCTCTCTAAACTGGCTTTCATTCAAGAAATTGCCCAGCAGCGCGCGCAGCTCCTCGATAAAGGAGAACTGCTGCAGCGTCTTTGCCGCATCGCGAAACCTGGCAAGCGTATTCAGAATGGGAGACGCTGCGGTCTGTTTCTTACGCTCCGCTTGTTGATGGAGCTCTTTCCAATCCTCTTTCAACCTGCTGATCTGACTGGCCGTGAGGGAACAGCTCCGTTGATTATCGTTGACTTGTTCAACTTGAGTTCTCAATTTAAGCAGGGTTTGATGGGGAGCGAACAGTCTCTTAATCGGGCTGGAAACCTGTTTATATAGATCAAGCATCGCTAGCTTATTGTTATTGCAGGTCTGAATATTACCTTCATGCTCTTCTTGCAGAATGGTAAATTCCTCAGCAATTTGCTTAAGTCCGGCATAGGTATCTAGCTGAATAAGCTCATCAAGCGATGCAGGCTTTTGGCTATGAGGTTTCCGGCTCAGTGATTGTTCCTGTAAGGAGGCTTTGTTCTCCGGGAGCCGGTCTCTCTGCTCGGTTAGGAGGCCCGTCTCTTCCCTGAGAAACCGCTCAAGCTCAGCATGATGCCGATGCACGTTGCGCTGCGTCAGCAGCATAATGAACGGTTTAATGAACCCCTCCATAAATGCGATGACTTGCTTCATGGTTCGTTTCGTCTTCAATTTCTCCTGGCTGCTCAATGCCGCTTCAATTTCGGCTATATTGCTGCGGTGTATCCTGTCAGGATCATTGTCAAGCTTGCCCTGAAGGGCCTGATCAACGGAAATCCAGATCAGCTCTCTTACATAGGGCCAAAGCCGGCTTCTTTTGCTGCTGCTGACTTTATCCAGCTCTGCGCCGGAATGATCTTCATGAGCATGAATGCTGTTAATCAGTCCAAGCGGGGAAATGCCGTAATGATCTTGGATCTCATAAAGTGCATCGACGTCCATCCCTTGATCGGCAGTACCGCTGTTAAACAGCCATATGACATCATCAGCAAGCTTGAGCATCTCTGCAGCGGCCTTGATTTGTCCCCCGAATGGAAGGGTCCTGCCTGGGCTGTTCATCAGCGTAATTTTCTTTAATAACTCAGCAGGATGCTGAATCTCAAGATGATCCAGCCGATGGTGCGAATCCGCCGTTTTCCCGCTTTTCTCCAGTGAGAAAACCTCTCCGGCATCCATTTCCGTTCTGGTTCCGTCTTGAAAATAGCCGTAGATCCGGACCGCAGTCCCGTATTTGATTATCATTCCTGTATCCGCTGCCGGCCGATCATCAACGGCCAGGAGCTCTTGTCCCAGTAAGGCATTGATAAGCTTCGCCCTGCCCGAATAGGATTCTCCAATGATCAATACCCGGCTATTTTCCTTCGATTCCTGCACCATCGCTTGCAAATCCGCCCGCCACTAACGACACTCCTCACTTGCGGCAAATAACTCATTTAATCCTTCCAACAGTCGGCTAAGGCGCTCATGTCGTCCCAAGGTTTCTGCACTCCTTGCTGTCGCTGCGTAATATAATGGATTTTTTAGCTAAGAAGTTATTTTGTGAATGTTTTTGTAATGTATTCCCTATTATAGTTCGCAAGTCGGAATAGTTCTACATATTTCCGTCTTATCGGTCAATTTACCCGCCCCAAGATAGGCAACTTACAGCTGCAGAGCCGCCCGAATTTATGAATCCCCAACCCAAAAAAGGTGCTGCGAATGAGTTCGCTGCACCTCTATTTTAGCCTATCATTAAAATCTCCCGGATCTCCTGCTCTGACAAGCCGGATAAGGCTTCTTCGCCCGGTTGAATGACTTCATCGATCAAGTTCATCTTCCTCTGCTGAAGCTCGTACATCTTATCTTCCACTGTACCTTGGGTTACCAGCCGAATCACCTGCACGACTTTATTCTGTCCGATCCGGTGCGCGCGGTCAGCAGCCTGCTGCTCTACAGCAGGATTCCACCACAGATCATACAGAATAACCGTATCTGCACCAGTCAGATTCAAGCCGGTACCGCCGGCTTTCAAGGAGATAAGGAACAAATCCCGCTCCCCTTCATTAAAACGGCTGCACCGGTCAACTCTTTCCCGGGAGGGGGTAGAACCGTCCAAGTAAAAGAACGGTATGCCTTGATATCCAAGCTCACGTCCGATGATGCCCAGCATTTCCGTAAATTGCGAGAATACAAGCATACGCTTGCCTGCGCTTCGGCATTCCTCAATAATCTCCAGCAGCTGCTCGAATTTGGCTGAGCTTCCCGCATAATCCTCCACAAACAGCGATGGGTGGCAGCACAGCTGCCTCAGCCTTGTTAAGCCGGCAAGGATTTTGATACGGTTCTTTTGAAAATCCTTATCGTTCAGATGCTTTAAGGCTTCCTGCTGCAGCTTCGCCAGATAAGCCACGTACAGCTTCTTCTGCTCCGGCAGCAGCTCGGAGGCCTGAAGCGACTCAATCTTCTCCGGCAGCTCCTTGAGCACTTCGCTCTTCAGCCTGCGCAGCAGGAACGGCTTCGCACGCTTGGCCACGATGTCGCGGGACAGATCATTGAAGGCTTTCCTGTCCTTGAACAAAGCCGGGAATACCGCATCAAAGATCGACCACAGCTCTTCGAGCTTATTCTCCACGGGCGTCCCGGTCAGAGCGAACCGGTACACGGCCTGAATCGCTTTTACCGCATGCGCAGTTTGCGTATTATGATTCTTGAAGAACTGCGCCTCATCCAGAATAAGCGTATGGAAGGATTGCTTGGCAGCCTGTATAATATCCCTGCGCAGCAGGGGGTATGAAGTGATGATTACATCCGCCTTGGAGCTTGCCTGCAGAATTTGGCTTCGCTCCTCCTGAGTACCGTCAGCAATGACAGCCCGAATCTCCGGAGCGAATTTCTGCAGCTCATTCTTCCAATTGTACACAAGAGAAGCAGGGCAAACGATAAGCCCCGGCTGCCGCTTCTCTCTTATCTCAGGCAATACGGAGACGAGAAAGGCGATGCTTTGCAGGGTTTTGCCGAGCCCCATATCATCCGCAAGGATACCGCCAAAGTGATAATGAGCCAGCGTCTTGAACCATTGAAACCCCACCTTCTGGTAATCCCGAAGGACCTCTTCCAGTTGCTCTGGAATGGGGAAATCCAGATTGTCCGGATTGCGCATATTCTCCAGAAGCTGACGAAATGATTTACCGAGCTTAATGGTATGGCTCTGTCTATGCGACTCCATCAGATGGAGGGCGTGAGCCACAGGGAAGCGAACAATCGCAGCCTCAAGCTCGCTTCTGCTCATGCCGGTTTCATTAATGAAACGGATGATCTCCTGATATTCTTCACCCTCGAGCGGCAAAAACGCGCCTCCGGGAAGACGATGGAATTTGCGTTTCTCTTCGAGCGACTTCAGCAAATTGCGGATTTCCGACTCCGGAATGCCGTCGATTTCAAACTTGCAGATCAGCCAATCTGTTCGTTCATTCACGCTCACCGTGACCTTGGGCGGCATAAGGCCGGTTGGAAGCTTCGTCTTTACCGCAGAGGTTGCGTACACATCCGCCAGTTTCTCCAGCTCCGGCAGCACATGATACAGAAACTCATATTCCAGATCCTCGCCGCTTAAGAAATAACCGCCCTCCGTTGCTGTGAATCCGCTTTGCACCATAAGCTCAAGGATTCGTATTTCCTTCTCTCCATCCCGCAGCAAAATATGCCTTTCCTCTCGGGATGACCCGTCTGACTCAAGCGGATTAATGACAATACTCCCATAATGAAATTCCAATCCGGCGAGCAGACGATCTCTGACCCGGTCCAGATACAGCTTGGCCTTTAGCGGAGTTTGCACGATACGCTCCGACACCGCCTGCGTAAGGTGTACGCTGCCAAGCTTCATCAGCCCCGGCACGACCTTCTCCATGAAAGGCTCCATCTGCTCCTGAGCGATCTGAATTTGCTGCGTACGGGAAGCTTCCAGCATCTCTTTGAGCATCGATAACCGTTTGCAGGAATCTGCCTGCAGCTTATGCAGTTTACCGGCGGCCATAACGATGCCGTATGCATCCATGATGATCATTTGATCCAATCCATGAACGTCCAGCTGAAAGCCATCCCCTTCAATCATCTGCTCAAATTCAAATTGCAGCGGCGGCAGCTCGCCGGTCAGTTCAATGCCGTCATAGGAGACGCCTGCCTGTTCAAGCTTTACCGACTGGGCTTTAAGCAGTAAAGGATGCAGCATGGTCCAGGCATTCGGCGGAATCAGCAGCATGCGGTCACTGGTATGTGCAGCGGGCGTGCCCGAGCCTTCAAGGAACATCCGCTCATTGTCTTCAAGCTGGATTAACAATTGAATCACCGCATCATTGTCAGGGTGAAAGCTGTGCAGCTCCGGTTCATAGGTAAAATGCTTCGTGAAGGCGTAAGCTTCTCTGCGGCTTATGCAGTCCAGGAACTCGCCTAATTTCTGGACGATATACAGCCGTTTGGGACCGACCTTCATTTCAATCCCGAGCCTATGCTTCTTATAGCCATAGGGAAACGGCTTACAGATAAACTCAACATCCAGAGGCTCTCTCGTATCGAAGAGATTCCTTGCTCGGCTTGGACGCAGCGGCCGCTCGCTGAACAAGCTTATCATGCCGCTGAGCAGCTTCGCATCTCTGGCTGAATCCCACGCAGCAGCGTTCCCTGCGCCTGCGCCTGCGCCTGCAAAGGAACTGTCGGCTGAAGAATTCCGCGGCCTTGCCAGAGGACCGGCAAAATCCCCCGGATTGTTCTTAATGCTCAGCAGCACTGCTGCGATATGGGAACAATATTTGTCAAAAGAAGCAAGGGTCGGACAGCTGCATTCTGCTTCCACATCCCCATTCTCGAAAAGCTCAACCGTGACCTCATCACTGCCATTTGCTCTGACCACAGCTTCCCAGGTCAAGGCCTCGGGATTATAGTACGTAATGGTAACTTTTCCTGACCGGTAATAGGCCGCTCCCTTATCATAAGCGGTTTGGCCGCACAGCATCTGGATGGATTTATCTGTCAGCTGAACATTCATCGGAATAATCCTGCCTTTATAAGAATATTTGTTCGCACGAAATCATCTATCCCTATGATAACAGAATTCAGCAGGAAGAACAGAACAAGGCTTCGCCCTGATGATGCTAAGAGCGAAGCCTTGCCTGCTTCTCATGGTTAATTGTTAAACTGAGGTGTTTTCCGCTGGAGTGAATAGTCTTTGCAATGCTGCAGCCGGCCTGTATTTCATTATAAGTGCAGGTGCGCCAAGCGCCCTTACTTCTTATCCCTATAAACAGTTAATTCGCTTAAATAAGTCCGCCATTGATGCGCACCGTTTGGCCGGTTATCCACTTGGACTCTTCGCTGGCCAAGAACAGCACAACGCTTGCAATATCCTCCGAGTCTCCAAGGCGGCCAAAAGCATTCATATTACGGATAGCCGCGATCTGCTCCTCGGACTTGCCCACTGTGAAGAGCTCTGTATTGACCGGACCCGGTGCCACTGTATTGATCGTGATCCCCTTGGGACCGAATTCTTTCGCCAGTTGGCGCGTAAATTGCTCAACCGCTCCCTTTGTGCCTGCGTAGACGCTGTAAGTCGGAAACATCAGACCCGCAACAGAGGTGGAGAAATTGATGATGCGTCCATTCTCATTCATATGTTTAAAGGCCTGCTGGCAGGCAAAATAAGTGCCTTTTACATTAATGGCAAACTGCTTGTCAAAGTCTTCTTCCGTCATGGCAGCGAGCGGCTTCGTAATCATAATGCCTGCGTTGTTCACGAGAATATCGAGCTGCCCGTATGCCTCTATGGTCTTTTGAAACAGCATGTCGAGCTCAGCGATTTGGCTTATATCGGCTTGAACAGCCAGCGCTTCTCCGCCATTTTGTTTAATGCCGCTAACGACGTCCTCCGCTTTAGCCGGATTGCTCGCATAGTTAACGATAACCTTGGCCCCCTTATTAGCAAGCTCCTCAGCTATTTCCCGCCCCATCCCTCTCGATGCTCCAGTTACTATCGCTACTTTACCTGCTAAATTGTTTTGCATTTTAAATTCCTCCGGGATTGGTTTGATTTATTTAACAAGTAGTGTATCCGTCATTCAGTTACTGCCGCTGGATAATTGGCTGGTTAAACGAGAAAGACCCTATCTTTCCTGATTGTATGCATATCTGACTGGTTGCTTTTGATTATATAGAAACGAATAACAAAATACAAGTGACAATTTTATTATTATGTCATTCATTATTTGAAATTTCAATTGAATCCCTCATCGATGACAGCCCATTTCCTTTTATAAGGTAATTATTTTTTGTTCATAAAATCGGTGTTGATATTGATAATGATAATTGTTATCATTTATAACGGATTGAAAGTCCGCTTGTTTACCAGGTTGCTTTCAAAATAATTTACGGTCCTATTAGGAGGAAACATCGTGTTTAAACGTAATCGAATGAAGTCTGTACTTATTCTAATCAGCTTAATGATTTTAGCTCTGTCGCTGGCAGCTTGCGGCAATAAAAACACCGACAATTCATCCCAGACATCTGAAGGAAATGCAGCGGCAGCTGATCAAAGCGCACCGGCTCCAGCCTCCGATAGAACGCTAACTGACGCACTTGGCAATAAAGTTACCATTCCAGCCGAGCCGAAACGGATTATCGGTTCTTACTTGGAAGATCCGCTGGTTGCCCTTGGCGTTAAGCCTGTCGCCCAGTGGTCTGTTCCGAACGGTAAACAAGAGTATTTGAAGTCTTATCTCGACGGAATTCCCACCATTTCATATGACCTTCCTTACGAAGCTGTAACGAGCTTCAATCCGGATCTTCTTCTTATTGCTTCCGATGGTGAAGTGAAGGATGGCAAATATCCGCAATATAACAAAATCGCCCCTACCTATGTTTTAGGAGATGCCATTAACGCCGACTGGCGCAAAGCCCTGCTCAAAATCGGCGAAGTTCTGAATAAGAGCAAAGAAGCCCAGCAAGTCCTGGACCAATACGAAGTCAAAGCAAAAGATGCGAAAGAAAAACTGGCGAATGCCATTGGCACACAATCTGCTGCAGCTATTTGGCTGGTTCAGAAGAATTTCTATGTCGTAAGCGACAACCTCTCCAGCGGTTCTGTTCTATACAAAGATCTGGGTCTGACTGCACCTGATGTGGTGAAGGAAATATCCAAAACCGGCACAGGAAACTGGAACGCCATCTCGTTAGAAAAATTAGCGGATATGAAAGTCGATTATCTATTCCTCATCAACAGCGATGAAACAGATTCCGATATGCTTAAGCAGGCAATTTGGAAGAACATTCCTGCCGTTAAAAACGGACATGTCTATGAATTCGACAAAACGCACAGCTGGCTGTACGGCGGACCGATCGCAAACGGCCAAATCATTGACGATGTTCTTGCCAGCTTAGTGAAATAGAGGCAAAAATCTTTTTTGCCTACTGCCTGCAAGCCTGGAGCAGCAGCGGCGGGTAAGAATTGGAACAGACATTTACAAGAGGGGCTGTACCGGAATTCGTAATCATGACTTTCGGTAAGCCCCTCTTGTTCAAGGATACTCCCATCCGAGTTAGAGAATAAACAAAACAAAGCCTTGCAGTGCCGCAGGGCTTCGTTAGATACCGGCCGATTCGGCCGGCTAGTCATTCTATTCAGATCGGCTTATCCTTAGCAGCCATTCACGATTATGGATACCAGACCTGCTTCTCGGAAGTCACCGTCGTCCCTTCGGTAATCGCTTTTTCGATCAGCATACTCAAGTAGTGGTCTTGGGATGCCTCCGCCAAACTGTAGAATGAAGGTCCGCCTTGAACATAATCTCCCATCTTGCTTAAAGCAGTTGCAATCGCAATCTCGTCATCGGTCAACCTCCCCGGCACGTAGGGATTGCGAAATAACCATTCCGATCCAAGCAGTATACCGCTGTAATTAAAGCCTAGAAGATTACCGTCAAACCCGTTATCGACCCGCCTCAGCTTGGAGATGACCGGCGTTTGGAAATCTTCAAGCCAGGCAGCCTCGTCCCCCATAATTTCACCGCGGATTCCTCTTACAAGAACCCGCTCACGGCGAATCCATGAAAAGTACTGATCTCCGGTAAAGTCGAGCACTCCCAGCTTATTTCCGAAGCTCAGCGTGGCGATATCCTGTGAGGATTCCTTGATGACCTCTTCCTGCGGGGGCCCATATCTGCCCGGACCCTCCACAATCGACGATAGAAACCGCTGGCCGCTAATAACGGCTGTCTCGAAGCTCACATCCAGCAGCTGGCGGATTAAACTGACTCCATGATAACCGTGCGCCACAGACACCTGAGCTTGAGACACGGGTCCGATTCTGCCTGATCTGGCCAAGGATATACGTGCGGCATGCATGGGCTGAAAGAGAAGCTGCTCCGCAACCTGAATCTTTGCCCCGCTTCCCACTGCCTTGAACAGCTGGGTCAGGCCGTCAAGATCCGGTGCCGGCGGCGTCTCGGCAAGAACGGGAACGCCCCGATCAGCCAGCTCGCGAATGTAGACCGGACAGCTCTCCCAAGACACAGATACAACGACAAAAGATAGTTCCGCTCCATCAAGAAAGGAATCCAGATCCTGAAAGGTCTCGACACCCCATTCATTTTGCAAAGCGGCAGCCGTCTCTTCGCGGCGAACCAGCATCCGGCTCACCTTGAACCGTTCAGGCAGCTCCCTTGCAATCCGCAAATAAAAATCAGCCCGCCAACCATGGCCAATGATTCCAAACGTTATTTTCCCCATTTGCTATTTTTCCCCTCTTCACACTGGAGTGTGCTGCTTCTTTTCTATTATAGCCCATACCACCATTTCAAAAGAAGAAACTTCCAATTCCAGCAATTGCAGCCTGTCACTGCATGAACGACAGTTTGCAGGACGTTTCCAGCAATTATACTTCCTTCAGGCTGGATAAACTATTCCATTAGGGGAATACCACGGATAGCAGGTATTCCTGGAATGGAGGTTTTATCTTTTGAAAGAGAAGGACATTAGATTAACTTCAACCGAGATGGGAGCGCTCTGGGCAACCTATGTCAATGATACAATGGCGAGATGCGTATTGAGCTATTTTCATCATATCGTTGAAGATTCCGAAATTACATCCGTTGTTAAATATGCACTAGACCTTTCAGATAAGCAAATTCAGGAATTAACGAAGATTTTTAATGCAGAAGACTTTCCAATTCCTAAAGGCTTTTCGGATGAAGACGTTAACGTAAACGTCAAGCGCTTATTCTCGGACAGCTTCTTTTTGTATTACATTAAGAATATGGCAAAGGTCGGATTAGTGACGTACAGCATGACCTATACAATGGCATCTCGTTCAGATATAAGGTCATTCTTCCACGATACCCTATTAAAAACGGTAAAACTGGATCAAAAGGTGACTGAGGTTTTGCAGTCCAAAGGACTTTATATAAGACCCCCTTATATGCCAATACCGGACGGAATTGATTTCGTGGAAAACAAAAATTTCCTGTCGGGAGGGTTCTTCGGATTTCTGGATAAGCGACCGCTAATATCTATTGAAATCGCGCATTTATTTGCGAACGCACAAACGAACGGACTCGGTAAAACGATGCTTATGGGATTTAATCAGGTCGCCCGGTCGCAGGAAATTCGCAAATATTTTTCTCGAGGTGTCGATATATCCACTAAGCATGTGAAAATTTTCGCTGATATCCTCAAGGATGATGAACTTCCTGTCCCCATGACGTGGGATTCAGACGTAATGGATTCTACGGAAGCACCTTTCTCCGACAAGCTTATGCTGTACCATGTGTCACTATTGATTGCGGCAGGAACCGGCAATTACGGTATAGCGACAGCGGCAAGTCCCCGCAGAGATGTTGCGGCTAATTATATAAGGTTGGCGGCAGAAATCGCGAGTTATGCCGAGGATGGCGCGAAAATGCTGATCGAACACGGCTGGTTGGAAGAACCGCCTCAAGCGCCGGACCGCAAAGAATTGATGAAGACATAATTTGCGGATGGGTTAAATTTATACCTGTTCGATATGTGGACGATTATAGAAATGCTGGAGGGGGCAGCGATGCCCCTCTTTCTTTTGGCTAAAGATAAAAGCCGTGAACCCTCCAAGAAGGGCAGGGCTTGCCTTGGCAATAGACTGATTTGTTAATACATTAGAAAGATAAAGCAGGACATACCGATTTAAAACCGATCCGCCCTGCCTTTGTGTTGATCAGTCTTGCTCTGCTTGTGCGCATGGCTCGCATTTCCAGTCCTTTGCCCATGGAGGTAATATAGACAGTTTTGCAGTCCTGTGATGAGCCTAAATGTCATCGCCGGATAGATATCTTTTTATGAAACATCTACTGTTTCTTCGGTGTTCTTTGATAATAAAGTAATTTAAAATGGTCGCAAAAAATGCAGTAAACCCGGCCCTATGATGCGGGCCTTGGTCAGAAATAAAGTTGTTTAAAAGCATTGAACTCCCTCGGTACGATTCAGTTTTCTCACGAATGCTCGCTTATTCGCAGGATTTCGCCCCTGAC
>NZ_JBHSOW010000061.1:0-878 GCF_042656405.1 Paenibacillus solisilvae
CCTACGCGTCTCATCGCAGATGAGCGCAAGGCTCCGGGATTTACGTGAAATCGTGACAACTCAGCTAAATGTAACCACTCGCAAAGGTTCATATCCAGTTTTCAGGGCGTAATTACCTCGGATGTACTGACAAGTGCGGTCCATCCACAAGTAATGACAGGACGTTTGGCGACGTCTATAACCTGAATTGATGGCTGCCCGGCCATTATAAGGACAAGCTATTTAGGGCATTTGATGTGGCGGTGTAGCTCAGCTGGCTAGAGCATTCGGTTCATACCCGGAGGGTCGGGGGTTCGAGTCCCTTCGCCGCTACCACTATCATACGGAGGCTTAGCTCAGCTGGGAGAGCATCTGCCTTACAAGCAGAGGGTCGGCGGTTCGATCCCGTCAGCCTCCACCATCTTTAACAATGCGGAGCCGTGGTGTAGTGGCCCAACATGCCTGCCTGTCACGCAGGAGACCGCGGGTTCGAATCCCGTCGGCTCCGCCATTTAATTAAATTAAGGCTCGGTAGCTCAGTCGGTAGAGCAGAGGACTGAAAATCCTCGTGTCGGCGGTTCGATTCCGTCCCGAGCCACCATTTTTTTAATAAAGGCTAAAGCCTTTATCTGTCCTGACGGAGGCTTAGTGAAGTGGCTAAACACGGCAGACTGTAAATCTGCTCTCTTCGAGTTCGGTGGTTCGAATCCATCAGCCTCCACCATTTTCCTTTACAGCTAGAGTCATTAGCTCAGTTGGTAGAGCACCTGACTTTTAATCAGGGTGTCGTAGGTTCGAATCCTACATGACTCACCATTTGTTAAAACTTTCAGGGGCTGTCCCAAAAGTCATCGAAGATGACCGAGGGATTGCCCCTTGGTAATTTTAAACCAAAAAGA
>NZ_JBHSOW010000062.1:0-11369 GCF_042656405.1 Paenibacillus solisilvae
CCTACGCGTCTCATCGCAGATGAGCGCAAGGCTCCGGGATTTACGTGAAATCGTGACAACTCAGCTAATGATAACCACTCGCAAAGGTTCATATCCAGTTTTCAGGGTGTAACTTCATTATGGTACACCCACTTCTGTGGTTTATTTTTTTGAAATAATGTCATCTGTTTGGAGAGATACCCAAGTGGCTCAAGGGGACCCTCTGCTAAGGGGTTAGACTGCGTAAGTGGTGCGAGGGTTCGAATCCCTCTCTCTCCGTTCGACTTCTTTATTAAGGCCCGTTGGTCAAGTGGTTAAGACACCTCCCTTTCACGGAGGTAACAGGGGTTCGAGTCCCCTACGGGTCACCATAATCTTTGGAGGCTTAGCTCAGCTGGGAGAGCATCTGCCTTACAAGCAGAGGGTCGGCGGTTCGATCCCGTCAGCCTCCACCATGAACTCAAATCGCATAATATGCCGGTGTAGCTCAGTTGGTAGAGCAACTGACTTGTAATCAGTAGGTCGGGGGTTCGAATCCTCTCGCCGGCACCATCTTTAACTAAATATCCTTACTTCTAATATGGCGATCGTGGCGAAGTGGTTAACGCACCGGTTTGTGGATCCGGCATTCGGGGGTTCAATTCCCCTCGATCGCCCCATATAGATTCTCTTGGGGATTAGCCAAGCGGTAAGGCAACGGACTTTGACTCCGTCATCCCTAGGTTCGAATCCTAGATCCCCAGCCATTTTCGATTAAGAGCCATTAGCTCAGTTGGTAGAGCACCTGACTTTTAATCAGGGTGTCGTAGGTTCGAGTCCTACATGGCTCACTTTTATAGCTTTGCGGTTGTGGTGGAATGGCAGACACGCTATCTTGAGGGGGTAGTGAGCGTATGCTCGTGGAGGTTCGAGTCCTCTCAACCGCACCAACGAATTACCTTTTATATGCGGAAGTGGCTCAGCGGTAGAGCATCGCCTTGCCAAGGCGAGGGTCGCGGGTTCGATTCCCGTCTTCCGCTCCATATTTTGCGCCCTTAGCTCAGCTGGATAGAGCGTTTGACTACGAATCAAAAGGCCGGGAGTTCGAATCTCTCAGGGCGCGCCATTTTCATAACGGGATGTAGCTCAGCTTGGTAGAGCACCTGGTTTGGGACCAGGGGGTCGCATGTTCAAATCGTGTCATCCCGACCATCTGTAATTAATTGCGGGTGTAGTTCAATGGTAGAACTTTAGCCTTCCAAGCTAATAGCGTGGGTTCGATTCCCATCACCCGCTCCATACATATTAACCAAAACCTTTGCCAAGCAAAGGTTTTTTTGTTGTTTGGGCATGATTTTCGGCTGGATCACTAAGCATGACTTTGATGTTCTTCATTAAGGATGATTTGATGCAGGTATTTATAAAGACGGCCAACATCAATCCGGTTCAGCTGCGGAATCCATACCTTTTATCGTCAATAAGTCAAGAAGCGTTAAAGCTTACTTCGGTTATCCATGCTCAGCTCTCGAGCGGCAATTTGAACTCTCGCTAAAAAACCTTAGCTCAGCATTTCTTGCGGCTTAAGGAAATCTCGATTTAGTTGGCTATGGAGCAGTTAGGCCAACTGATCCATAGCGATACCTGTGTTCGCTGCGGCAAATTGTGTATGATACAGCAATCCATATAATCCATTATGGATAAGCAGCTCTTCGTGAGTTCCCTGTTCAACAACGACACCATCTTTCAGGACAATGATGCTATCAGAAGCAAGTATGGTTGATAAACGATGTGCGATGACGATGGTGGTTCTGTGCTTCATTAATTCCTCAAGTGCCTTCTGCACATAAGCTTCAGATTGAGAATCCAGATGAGAGGTGGCCTCATCGAGAATGAGAATACGCGGGTTTTTCAAAATTGCCCGTGCAATTGCGATTCGTTGTCTTTCACCGCCTGACAATCGATGTCCGCGTTCACCGACGATGGTATGATATCCTTCCGGTAATGCAGTAATAAAATCATCAATATACGCTTTCCGGCATGCGTCCTCCACCTCTGCCTGAGTGGCATCCTCCTTGGCAAAACGCATATTATCGAGCAAGGAACCGTAGAAGAGGTAGGGCTCCTGAGTGACAAAGCCAATGTGGCTGCGTAAGGATTCCATTGTCACCTGCTTAATGTCCATACCGTCAATTCTGATTATTCCCGAAGACGGTTCATATAACCGGGCAATCAAGCTAATGAGTGTAGACTTTCCGGCACCGCTTGGTCCGACTAGGGCCATCATACGTCCAGGCTCGACCTTGAACGAGATATTCGTCAGGGCGGGTGTTCCTTGTCGATATGCGAAATGAACTTGGTTAAATTCGACCCTCCCTCTGACAGCCGGCATTACACCCGCATTCGGTGCGTCTTCAATATCTGGCTTCAAGTCCAAATATTCAAAGATCCGCTGAAAAATTCCGAGTGCGGCTGACATCTCCAAATGCACGCTGAGCAGAGAGGACAGGGGGTCATACAGCCTTCCAACAAGAGCTACGAAAGCAACAACGGAACCTAATGTCATCTGGTCATTCATAACACTCCAGCCGCCATATAAGTAGATCAGCGCCATTCCAACGGGGTTAGATACACCCGCGGCCATTCCATACCAGCGTCCAATGAGGCTCAGTCGAAGCTCCTTGCTCTTGACGCTCTCGTTAAGCTTCGTATATTTGAGCAATTGTTTTTGCTCTTGTCCGAACAATCGGGTTAAGAGAACACCTGATACGCTGAAGGTCTCCGCTAATTGTGCTGCCATCTCACCCCGGGTTATCTGCACCTCGAGCCGCAGATTTTTGCGCAGACGGGAAACACGTCGAACAGGCAGCAGAAGAAGAGGGACCACGACAAGTGACAATAGGGCCATTTCCCAGTTCAGGTTAACGAGGATGATGCCAGTTGCTATGAGCTGTGCAGCTTGAGTAATGGCCGATACGATCGTCCCAGTGATCGCTCCTTGAACAGCCTGCACATCCCCGGTTATTCGCTGAATGATTTCACCTGATCGGGAGCGTGTGAAGAAAGCCATAGACTGCCGCTGCAAATTCCGAAATAGCTGCTCGTTCAGATCGCGAATGACACTTTGACCTGTTTTGTTATTCATATGGGTCTGCCAAACATTAAGAAGACCTTTGCCTAACGGACTGGCCAGCATCAAACCCGCATAGAGCAGAAGCAGGCCTACATCATGCTGGGGGATGGCGATATCGACGATTTCTTTTGTTGCGAGGGGTGCGCCTAAACCGATGAACGTAGCCAAAAGCGAAAGGATCAAAATGAGCAATAACTGCTGCCAATAAGGCCGGAAGAGCATCAGTACTCTCGTTATCTTTACATCGGAAATTTTGGTCTTGGCATTATGTGAATCGCTCAGCTTTCGAATCGGATTTGCACCTCCGGTATGTGTAAGTTATCCTTCTGTTATTCATTATAAATTCTTTATATGACATCTATTGTCTTATATAATGTAAAAGAATCGTTTGATCATGGAACGGAGGTTAGCTATGCGAGCTGATCGCCTGCTTAATATGCTGGTCCTTCTTCAAAATCAGGGCAAAATGACAACGGAACAGCTTGCTTCTCAAATGGGGGTATCGTCACGTACCGTTATTCGAGATATGGAAGCATTGGCCATAGCGGGAATTCCCATTTATTCGGAACGTGGGCCGCAGGGAGGTTGGATGCTGTCCGAGGGCTACAGAACCCGCTTGACTGGGATGACCCAGAGGGAGGTCCTTTCGCTGCTTCTTCTCCAGCCATCGGGCCAGTTCAATGATTTGGGCATGCATGATGACTTTGAACATGCTTTTCAGAAGCTGATGGCTGCTTCTCCGGCAAGTTTGCGCGAGTATGCTGGTGGCATTCGCGAACGTCTGCATATTGACGGTACAGCTTGGTTCTCTGCCACTGAGAAGATGCGGCATTGGCCGACTGTACAAGAAGCAGTATGGAATAATCGCCGGCTTTCAATTCGCCATGCGGGTAAGGATGAATCCTTTGAAGGTGTAGTGGAGCCGCTCGGTCTTGTTGCTAAACGAAGCATCTGGTATATGGTGGCGCGGGCAGCTGGTGAAGGCAATGCTGACCCCGTCGTCTTTTTCCGGGTGTCCAGGCTGCAGGAAGCGACGCTGCTCGAAGCTACCTTCGAACGCCCGGCTGATTTTGATCTCAGCCAATATTGGGTAGAGGCCGCCGAACGTTATTCAATGGACAGAGAGGGCAGTTCCGTGCATATCAAGGTGCGGGAGGCGTTTTATCCTACGCTGACCCGGGAACGGGGATTTAGGCTCAGAGATATTCAGCCTGCTTGCGATGGATGGGTGGAATTGTGGATGGACTTTCGAAACCATAAATCCGCTTGGAAAACGGTAATCGGTTACGGGCTGGAAGTGCAGGTGATCGCTCCTGAGGAGCTGCGGCAGGTGCTCCGGGATACAGCTGAGGGCTGGATGCAGATGTACAAAGAATAAGATAGAAAATAATGCGGTTTTTGAAATTATTGCGGATTCCCATACAAAATTAATGAAAGTAATGGAGGAACTTCCACAACTGGAAGTTCTTTTTTTTCTGAGAAAGGGGTTAAAGATGTACTTAATGGCTGAACATTAGTATGATAAGCAAGTCCGATGTTACAGACCGCACAAGGATAGAAGAAAAAAGGGGAAACGGAAATTGAAAATCAACTTAAATTTCACTACAAAAGGCAAAATAGCGATTCAAAACTTTACGAACGAGGAATTAGTTGAGATCTTCAACCGCTATTCCAACACACTTACGAAGAAGTATATGGTTGATATTACGATTCCTGGCGAAATGAATGAGAATATTATTGTTGATGGCAAAGTGAAGGTTGTAATCGCAAATGTGAATTGCGATATAGATATCTTTTTTAGAGAGCTTGGAAGAGATCTGAAAGTTCCCTTGAAGAAAAGGCTTACTGGCATTACATTAGATCATGTATTTAAAGCAGAAATGGTATAAGCTCGTTTATGATTCAGGGTTCGGTGCTTGCCGGATCATATACGGAAGGGAACTCCATAGGCTTAGGTGACGAAAGTCGCTTTGGCTTGTGGTTTTTTTATAAAGGAGAGATGGAGATGCCGCTTGAAATCGAACGGAAATTCCTGCTGCCTGAATACCCGGAGCAATTGATCGGGGAAGGGAAACTGATGATCCAATCGGAGCAGCGCATAGAGCAGACATATTTGGCCATAGATGCAGATCAAGAATTGAGAGTGCGGAGAATTGTGGATCTTCATACAGATGAGGTGCAGTTCACGCATACCTTTAAGGTTGGCAACGGTCTCAAGCGCGAGGAGATAGAGTATTCCATTTCTGAGGGTATTTATGAGCAGATCACACAAGCCTTCCAAGCTGTGCCGCTTACCAAGAAACGTATAACGGCGGCTTGGGGTGACAGGATCGTGGAAATCGATTGTTACGATCAAATTCAGCTGATGGTGCTGGAAGTCGAATTTGATACCGAAGAGGCGGCAACCGGATTTATTGCACCAGACTGGTTTGGCCGGGACATCAGCTCAGAGAAGCAGTACAGCAATAAGAAGGTATGGAGAGAGCTCCAAAAAAAAGCTTCAAAACAAACAGAAACTGTGCTTCAATATGCGGGGAACGACGGTACCGCAGCAGCATTGCGAATGAACATAGACTGACAAGCAGCAGGATTCCATATACATGTTTGTAAGCTTGTACAAGCGGGACATTCGTTTGAAGCTCGAGAATAATGCCGCAGACAGCGACTGAGATCGAACCGCCGAAAAATTGAATCATTTGCATGAGCCCCATGCCAGAGCCTATCAGCTCTCTGGGCAAAATGCGGGACATCTCGTTGTTTAACGAAGCAATCGTAGCTGAGAAAGCTGGCGAGAAGAAGAGATAGCCGCAAAGAATGATTGCCGGAGATGCTGCAAGGCCGGCAGCAAATAATGCCAATACCGCAGATAGAATGAGATGTCCGATTAACAGGAACCGCAGATTCCCGTACCGGTCGATCCACCGCCCGACAAAACGGGTTGAGAATGCGGATAAAATGGCGCCGGGAGCAATCGTGAACCCAATGATCATTGCAGATTTGCTGAAGAGATTAGCAAGTGCAAGCGGCATAAGAAAAAGGTTGCCAAGGTTCAGAACTAAGATGCTGAATCCCACAGCAAACAGCTTCAAGTATGCAGGTTTTCTCAGAAGTGCAGGATTGATAAACGTTTCTGCTCGGGCTCGTCTCAAATGCCAAGCATGAGCAAGGAACGAGAGTATGCTCACCGCCAGCCAAATATATGACCGCTGTGTAACAGCCATCAGAAGAGTCGCGGCATTAATGACTATGCATACAGCGCCTACGATGTCGAAGTGAAACGGCTTTGGTTGTTCAATCGGCAGCAGCCTCAGCAGCACCGGAAGAATGACAAGGATAAGGCAGGTTACAGCGAATAAGCCATTCCATCCGAAGTACTCGCTAATTAATCCGCCGACGATCGGACCGAGCCCGAATGCCATTGCACTGCCCGCAGAGATCATGGCGATCGCTCTGCCGCGTCTTTCATAAGGGACATACCGGCTTGCAAGGACAAGACCCAGTCCTGCCATTGCTCCGGCTCCAGCGGACTGCAGGATGCGGGCAAGGAGCAGGGTATGGAAGTCCTGTACGATTATTCCGTAGACGGATGATAATCCGAGAACAAGCAGGCCTGCCGCCAGCAGTCTGCGAATTGGAATACCGTCTGAGAGTCTGCTGTAAATAACGGTAGATAATGCATAGCCGATGGAATAGCTTGAAATAACCCACGATCCCAGATCAGCGGAAATGCCGAGGTCTTGGATGATACTTGGTATGGAAACGTTAAACATCGTCGTATTCATCACGACAATGAACAGCCCGATCGTCCATACCGGCATTACGAGTTTGTCATTCATAGGTGATACCTTCCTATTCTTTTATCACGTGCGGATGTTGTTAATAGCGTTCGCTTAAGCAGCTCCCCCTATTCCTCTTCTTTCCCGGCAGCAGCTGGGGCGATTAAGAGTTTTCTGTACATATCCCGGCCGATACTGTATATTTCATCATACTTGGTTAATAACAAAAGAAAATAATCAAACCGTAAAATTAACAACCACCATCAACTAATGGAGTGATTTGATCATATGGCAAAAGCTAAAGGCGGAACCGGCAGAGGCACAGATAAGAAAGGCTGGAACAGATGGCAAAAGAGCGAGCTGAAGAAGCAAAAGCCTCTTCGAATCTCCAAAGCCATTAAAGAAGCAAAGGCTGCAGCTGCCAAAGGGAAGGGAAGCAGCAGCAAAGGAGACAATCCGTCGAAAGACTAGTATAAGTACAGAAAGATTCAAAGGGCGGCACGCTGCAGGCGCTGCCCTGTATTTCTCATCCAAAAGGGCAGTTCCTCAGGCATTAATGCCCGTAAGGAACTGCCCTTTTTATGACACAGCTAAGTATTAATCAATCGGTGGTACCGGCAATCCAAGCCCATCGGCAATTCCCTGACCGAATGCAGGATCCGCTTTATAGAAATGAACGATTTGACGAAGTTTAATTTCATCCTTCTCAACCGGCTTCATCGCTCCAACGATGTTTTGAACCAGACGGGCACGTTCTTCTACACTAAGCAAACGATACAAGTCTCCTGCCTGTGTGTAATGATCATGATGATCGTAAGCCACACTATCAGCGGCACCGGATACCTCGAATGCCGCAGGCTTGTTGGCTGCGGACTCTGTTGCACCTCCGTAGCTGTTTGGCTCGTAATATACACTCCCGCTGCCATTGCTGTCCGAGCGCATCTGACCGTCGCGTTGATTGTTGTTTACTTCAGCGACTGGCCGATTAATCGGCAGCGTATTATGATTTGTGCCGACTCGGTAACGGTGAGCATCCGCGTAGGCGAATAGACGGCCCTGCAGCATTTTGTCCGGCGAAGCCTCGATACCCGGCACAAAAGCACCTGGAGAGAAGGTAGCCTGTTCAACTTCGGCAAAATAATTCTCTGGGTTGCGGTCCAGCACCATACGGCCAACCTCGATTAATGGATAATCCTTTTGCGACCAGACCTTCGTCACATCGAACGGGTCAAACCGGTACGTATTGGCATCTTCAAGCGGCATGATCTGCACGTGGAGCTTCCATGCAGGGAAGTCACCTTTATCAATAGCATTGAATAAGTCCTCGGTATGATAATCCGGGTTCTCTCCGGCAAGTTTAGCCGCAAGCTCAACATCCAAATTTTTAACGCCTTGCTCGGTTTTAAAATGGTACTTCACCCAAACGGCTTGACCTTCGGCATTTACCCATTTGAAGGTATGGCTTCCGAAACCATGCATATGGCGAAGTGTTGCCGGAATACCGCGATCAGACATCAAGATGGTGACTTGATGCAAGGATTCGGGGGACAAGGACCAGAAATCCCAAACCGCATTCGGGTTTTTGAGATGAGTTTGCGGATGACGCTTCTGGGTATGAATAAAGTCCGGGAATTTAATAGCATCTCGGATAAAGAACACAGGGGTGTTGTTGCCAACCAGGTCGTAATTACCTTCTTCGGTGTAGAACTTCACCGCAAACCCGCGCGGGTCACGGACCGTATCGGCAGAACCGAGCTCGCCGGCAACTGTGGAGAAACGAATGAACATCGGCGTGCGTTTGCCCACCTCGGATAAGAAGCTGGCTTTCGTATAAGCGGACAAGTCATTGGTCACTTCAAAATAACCATGGGCTCCGGCACCTTTAGCATGAACCACGCGTTCAGGAACACGCTCTCGATTGAAATGCGCTAATTTTTCAAGAAGGTGGACATCTTGGATCAAAGTTGGTCCTCGTGAACCGGCCGTCATGGAATTCTGATTGTCACCAACCGGCGCACCCCAGCTCGTGGTCAGATGGTTCTTATTCGTTGTCATAACAGAAACCCCTCCTCGAAATATATTACCTGCTTTATATATGATAACAATTCTCATTAAATAATCAATATAAAAAATTATAAAAATGAGCCGCGAGTTTTTTTTAAGCGGTTTTTTTGTTGGGGCTCCATTTAACCGTAACTTTATCCTGCAAAGATGTCGATAACCTAGTAGAACCTACATCGAGGGAGAGAAAGGCATGTTGAAGAATCGAATGAAACTTACAGTCGGTAAGAAACTAGCTTTATCCTTTATTATTTTATTTATATTGCTTGTAGTACTGGGATTATCCTCGTTAAGTCGGGAACATTCGCTTCAGTCTAAGGCGAAAGAGATATCAACGACTTGGCTGAACGGGGTCTCAATCGCCAATAATGTTAATTTTTTAACGGAGCATATCCTATCCCTTCAATTCAAAATCATGACTCGGCCGGAAGAGACCAAGAAAGCAGGCTACGAGCAGGAAGCTTTAAATACGTTTCAGAAGATCGATCAGCAGCTGGAGGAATATGCGCAGTCCTATGCAAGTCGTGACGATCAGGTAATTGCAGAGAGGCTTAAGGCCAAGTGGGCAAATTTCCGCGAAGTCTTCAATCAGGCAAGCGGGATGGGCAAACAAATCAACTTGGTCAAAGGCTCTATCGGCAAAGAAAAAGAAATAACAGCCATCATGGATGAATCGGAGCGTTCCTTCAACGAGATGCAGCTGAGCTTGAATGAGATGGTGAAAATCAATCAACTAGGAGCGATTCAAGCGACTCAAGAAAGCGCGGATTTTTATAAAAAGAGCGTTATTATTAATATTATGATTGTTGGGCTATCGCTAGTAGTGGCTGTCGCACTCTTATTGGTTATTAACCGGCTTATTTCAAGACCGGTAAAGAAGGTTTCAGCATTGCTTGAAAAAGTAGCCCAAGGTGATCTGACAGTTGAGCGGCTGGAGCTTAAGCAGCAGGATGAGATCGGCTCTCTAGTCCGCTCCATGAACGAGATGGTAGCCAACCTGAAGAGCGCGATGTTTAGAATCCATGATGCCTCCACAACCGTAGCGACATCCTCACAACAGCTTCTTGCGAGCTCCAAGGAGAATACGGAAGCAACCAAGCATGTTGCCGCTTCTATAGAAGAAGTAGCAGCAGGCTCAGAGACGCAGCAGCAGAGCACAGCCGAGACCAGCCGTGCGATGGAAGAGATGACAGTCGGGATCCAGCGGATTGCCGGGACAACATCAGAGGTTTCAGAGCTGTCGCAGCAAGCCGCTGAACAAGCGGAAGCCGGGAATCAGTCTATTCAATCCGTCGTGGACAAAATGAACAGCATCAGCCGGTCTGTAGATGAAAGCGGACAGGAAATTAGAAGGCTGGAGCAGCATTCCGGGAACATAGGAGAAGTGATTCACATCATTGGCGAAATTGCCGGACAGACAAGCTTGCTTGCACTGAATGCCTCTATAGAATCAGCAAGAGCCGGTGAACATGGACGTGGATTTGCGGTAGTTGCAAGTGAGGTAAAGAAGCTTGCTGAGCAATCGGTGGATTCGGTAGAAAAAATAAAGGATTTGATCTCGCTGATCCAGCAAGATACGATTAAGTCCGTACAGACGATGAACCGCAGTATGGAAGAAGTGAAACATGGGCTGCGTGCGGTGACAGATGCCGAGAATGCTTTCCAGGGCATCGTTGCTACCTCTCAACTGCTTTCCGGTAAAGTTCAAGAGGTAGCAGCGTCTGCACAAGAAATGGCTGCCGGCTCTGAAGAAGTATCGGCTTCGGTGAATGAAATGAGCCATATCGCAGGTCAAGCAGCGGGTGCTGCCCAAACGGTAGCCGCATCAACCGAAGAACAACTTGCATCGGTAGAGGAAATCACCGCTTCTTCTCAATCATTGAGTGAAGTTGCGAAGGAACTGAATGAGCTCGTAGGGAAGTTTAAAGTGTAGCGAATTGGAATTTAACTTGAAGAAGCCTGGAGACGCAGGCTTCTTTTTCTTATTTGAAAGCGAAAGCAGAGAAAGATGTAAATCAATTCTTCTATATGTCAGGCGAGGACGCTGTCTCGGGCTCGATTTTCCGCTAAGGTGATACGGCATTTTTCTTTGAAAGGAAAGGATGTGCTGAAGAAAAAATAGATAGAGAAATGCAGTAATATCGGCTGATTCAACGATAATAATGCTAATTTTTAATAGAATTAAAAATTAATTTTAAAAAACACTTGCCATATCCTATAAAAGCATGTTATATTCTTATTCCGGGCCGAGAACGGCACGGACAAACACGAAATATTTGTTCCTTGAAAACTGAACATGAGTGACCTGTCATAAAGGTTTTAAAAAGCTAGCAAAGCTTGAGCAATTAAGCTTCTGTAAGGTGGAAGTCCTTTGGGACGGAAACACTATTATGGAGAGTTTGATCCTGGCTCAGGACGAACGCTGGCGGCGTGCCTAATACATG